>JAKBCQ010000425.1 GCA_021807585.1 Planctomycetota bacterium
AGCGTTCCAGCTTCGTCACGATGAACGCGGAAGCGTCGACGCGGAATCTCATCTCATCACTGATCTCCAGCAGCAACGCCGCGGTCTTGACGAAAAATGCACGGCGATCGATCGTGGCGAGCATGCGCCGATACGATTGCTCGGGCGTCGCCTTCTTATCGACCTTTATCGTCCATCGAGAGCCCGTTCGCCTGCGATCGGCCGCGATCGACCGCTCGGGATCAGCGATCAAAGCCTCGCCTGATTCCTTCCAGGTTCGACTCCAATACGCATACGCCCCCGATCGCGCGTAACGAAAGCGCATATCGTATTCCTTCGTTTTTCCCCCCGCGTTATTAATAGAATTATGCCTATCAATTGTTATCTTAACATTTTGATAAGGGATGAGCAGGCGATCCGCGGCGATCAAGTATTCGTTTAAGAACGCGCGCCAAGCCGCGGGGTCGACTTGTGGGCCGAGTGCGAGCCGCTCGAGCCGATACCGCGATTCGGAACCGACCGCGTCGGTGATCCGCTTCATATCGGCCTGATACGCCGCGTCGAGATCGTCGATATCGACGCCGAGAATGCGCTTGCAATCGTTTCTGAATGTCCCCCGCCGCGCCGTCGCGTACAGCTTCAAGAACTTCTCCGGCCCGTATTGCTTCAGCAGATAATCGACGAGGAGCGCTCCCTGGCTGTAAACCGGAGCGTCGTGTCGGCCGTACCAATCGGGACCGATCAGCTCGCCTAGCGTGAGAAATCGACCCATGTCTTGATCCTCACGCGCGCTTAACGCCTGAACGACGCGATCATGGCCGCTGTTCGCCTCGGCCCAGCCCTCGCACAAAAGCGCGGGAGGATCTCCCACTCCCGAACACGCCAGGTTGATCACGCAATGCGCGACTTCGTGGCGATCAAGATAATCCAACGAGCCCCCGTTGTTCATCACTTTTTTGGCGGGTTCGCTTCCCATGCAAAGGCCGAAGATCGCCTTGCCTTGCATGCCCAAGATCGGCCCGCGCATCCAATGAACGCGCGCCGAGTTCGTTACGCCAAGCCGCGCTTCAATCTCACGAACATGTCGATCCATCGCCTCAACCTGTTCTCGAGCCAAGGCGAAGGGGGTCGAGATCATCACCACCTTCGAGCCCTCGGTACGCGCCGGATAGCGGAACCGCGCTTCGAGATCAAAAACCGACTCCCCCAACGGGATCAATAAATCAAGTAGCAAGTCGTGATTGATCTGACGCGTGAACGCGGCTTTCAAACCGTAGACGATATGCGCCGACATGAACCAGAGCGGCGCCGCGCCGAGCATCAGCAAGGTCAAGGCGCGACGCCGATCGCGTCCGCGGATCAGATTCCGCGCGGCGATCACGACGAGCGCGATCCCCGCGCCGATCATCGTCGCCGGCGCGGGAATCAACAGCAAGAAATGCGGGTGCGGAACGCCGCCGAGCAACAGCCCGAGCAACAGCGCAATCACGACTAGCCACGCCGTCCAAACCAGAACCGCGGTTCGAGCGAGCATCGTGATCCTCTGACCTAAGTCGTAGCGACGATTGTCGATGGACGAGTATCGATGCGCTACTCGCGCAAGTCAAGCGGTTTATTCACGACGAGCCCGGGCTCGATCTTCGACTTCAACTCCGAAGCCGAGTGAGCGAACAACGGGCTGATCTCGATGTCGAACGGAATCGAACCGTCGGCGGAACGTTCGACGCGAGCCCCGGCGCCCTCGAGCCAGCCCGCGAACAGCTCGGTCATCCGCGCCCGCACCGTCGCGGGAGAATCGGGCCCCGTCGCGTTCTTGAGCGGCTCGAACTCGACCGAACGGTCGGTCTCGACCAACACCGATCGCTCGGCGAGCGGCAACGTGTCAAAAATGAACGACTCGAACTTGATCGCGTTCGGAGCGTCCGGAACAATCAATATCCCTTTATCATCGATATATTGGACTTTTTTTACCGCTCGATGGAACGGAAGCTCGATCGAAGCCGCCGCCAGGCGTTCCAAAAAGGATCGCTCGAACAGATGAACCGCGATCGATCCCGCCCAATGCCGCAGCGATCCGTCGGGCTCGCGCTCCTCGCCGAGCCTCGCGGGAAGGTCGGAATATTCGATCACCCTCAGACCGCCGTCATACTCGACGACCACGCCCAGCTTCTCGTCGGGCTGAATCTTCTCGATCACCTTGAACGACGCCTCGGCGTTCGCCTGAAGATGCGGCCCGATGAACGACGGATCGGCGATCTTCACCATCGGATTATCTACTTGAAAATAAAAGATCGTGTCGATCCCAAGCCGCGCCATTTCGTCGAGCGGGCTCGTATTCCCCTCCGATCCCGCCGCGGCGAGAGCCGCCAAAGTGCCGCCGTGCCCCGACGGACTGAGCGCGATCCTTCCCTTCTCGGCGAGCAACACCTTACCCGATTCGCGATCGACCGCGGGCAAACGACCCTGCTCGAATATCCGCACGTGCTCGAGCCCGAATTGACGGTTCCGACGCCAAAACGCGTCGGTCGCGTTCGTATTCTCAGGGCTCGTCATCATATATAATGGAACACATTTACCGAACTTCCGACTCACCGCGGCGATCTTCTCGGCGTGAATCTGGAAAAGCGACGCGTTCGACACCGCGCCGATCGGGTAACACCCCTTCGGTCCGTCGAAGCCAAGCCGCGTCCCCTGCCCTCCCGCGACGAGAACGACCGCGACCGTGCCCGCGGAAAGCGCCGAGGCGCCGATCTCACACGCGATCCGACGCGTCGATCGCTCGGCGTCGGTCCTCGGCAACCGCTCGACCCGAGGCGGCCGTATCCGCTCAAAATCCAGCTCGAATTCCACTCGATCGGGCTTTCGAACAAACGCGTCGATCAATCGATCGATCTGAGCCCAATCGATCGCGTCGATCTCTTGCTTGAGCTTCGCTCGATCAAGCTCGCCGAGCTCGTCCCAAAAGCGAACCACGTGCTCCTGGCCATACCGTGCCAGGCGATCGACCAATTCGGCGGCAGCGGGCATTCCAAACGACTCCAATATTCCTCGATTATAAGCGAGAAACGCCTACGCGCGTTCAACCTCGCCTTGAAAAATCAATCGCGAGCCCATCGTAGGCGGGCTCGACCCGATCGGGCAAGCCGGCGAGCACAGTTTCATGATCAAAACTATGCGATATATGTGTTAAATACGCGTGCTTCGGATTCAATCGCTCGATCACCTCCAAAGCCTGTTCCAGGTTGAAGTGCGTCGGATGCGGCTCGTACCGGAGCGCGTCGAGGATCAATACGTCGAGCCCCATCAGCGCCTCCATACTCGCCTGGGGAATCCGGCTCACGTCGGTGCAATACGCCAAATCGCCGATCCGAAACCCAAGCACCGCGAACCGACCGTGATCGAGCCGAACCGGTAAGATCGTCTCCCCCAAAACCTCAAACCGCTCACCGGGTGCGATCGGATGGAATTCGAGCTTGGGAACGCCGCCATAACCGATCCGTTTTGAGATCTCGTCGAACGCGTACGGAAACGCCTGACGAATCGTCGTCTCGGTCTCAAGCTCGCAATAAACCGGCAACGGACCCTTGAGATACTTCGGGAACAACCGCGCATCGTCGAGCCCGAATAGATGATCGGCGTGATGATGCGTGTAACAGATCGCGTGCACGACGCCGATCCGCTCGCGTAAAAGCTGAATCCGCATCTCGGGAGTCGTGTCGATCAGCAAATTCCCCCGCTCAAGCTCGATCAACACGCTCGGACGCGTCCTCTGATTGCGCGGGTCGGTCGACCGACACACCGAGCATTCGCAGCCGATCATCGGCACGCCGACCGATGTCCCCGTCCCCAAGAAAATCAAGCGTCGCAAAGGCTTACGTAACTCGTCGGCCAACCGTCGTTCCCCCGCTCTCCGTCGCGCAACCGCGCGGCACAAACGTCGATCTCGCGTACGCTCGTCGCCGCGATTGCGCTCTTGTCTGGTCAAATCGAACGAAAATCGATTATAAGGACGATCGAGCGCCGGAGCGACCGTCTTGTTCTCCCGAGGAGATCGGCGGGGAAAAGACGAAGGAATCGAGGCCGTCAACCCGATTCGCTCCCCACGCGAGCAAGGAGGCGACGCGCCGTGACGATCCTCAAACACGCGTCGACATCTCTTGATCCCCTTCAAATCCATCCGATCGTAAATCACGATCGCGATCCGCTCGATTCGTCGGATCGAAGCGACGACGCTCGGCCGGTCCGCCTTCTT
>JAKBCQ010000426.1 GCA_021807585.1 Planctomycetota bacterium
GATTGAAGAAATGCTTGACGACGAATCGATTGAGATCGTCGACGTCGCGGTTCCTCCCGGCGAACAACCCGGCGTGATCGATCGGATCGTCGCGCATCGGCGTCGCGTGCGCGGGATCTTGGCGCAGAAGCCGCTCGCGATGTCGTACCGCGAGGCGCGGCGGATCGTCGAAACATGCGCACATGCCGGGATCGCGCTCCAAGTCAATCAAAACATGAGGTACGATCAATCGGTCCGCGCGCTCAAGACGCTGCTCGATCTGGGTGTTTTGGGCGAGCCCGTGTTGGCGACGATCGAGCTCCGCGCGATCCCCCACTGGATGCCGTGGGCGCGCGACGGTCGATCGCTCTCCTCCTTTGTGATGAGCATTCATCATATCGATACATTTCGGTATTGGTCGGGGGATCCGCTCCGCGTGCTGGCGAGCACGCGCCCCGACCCCCGCACGCGATTCGACCATCTCGACGGGATCAATTTGTACATTTTTGAATTCGCCGATGGATCGCGGGCGTCGGCGTGGGACGACGTTTGGGCGGGACCGGCGCGCGAAGGCGCGGGCGCCGATCTTTCGGTTCGCTGGCGTTTCGAAGGGACCCGGGGCGCGGCTTCGGGGACGATCGGCTGGCCCAAATGGCCCGAACACGCGCCGAGCACGATCGACTTCACGTCGATCGACGACATCTCCCAGGGAGTTTGGCGTCGTCCCCGTTGGAACGAGGCGTGGTTCCCGGAAGCGTTCGCCGGAACGATGGGAGGGCTGCTCCACGCGATCGAAAACGAAACCGAGCCCGATATCTCCGGCGCCGACAACCTGGGAACGATCGCCGCGTGCGAGGCCGTGCTCGAAGCGGCTCAATCGCATAGGGTAATCGATATGACCGAATTCCATAAATATCTTAACGGTGAGAGTAACCTAATATGAAACTCGGATTGATCAATTCGGCGTGGGCTCAGACGGGGGGCGAGACGGCGCGGGGAATCGAACTGACGCGTTCGATCGGCTTCGATTCGATCGATATCTTCGCCGACCCGCTCGATATCGACGTCCGCGAACGCAAGTCGATTCGCGACGAATGCCGCCGCGCCGGTTTGCCGATCATAAGCGTCGCCTGTGTGGCGCTCGGGCTCGTCGATTTCAATCCCAGCGTCCGTCGTTTTCATGTCGATCGCGTTCGCGCTTATCTGGAAATGGCGTACGAATTCGAGGCGCGGAACGTCCTGCTCGTGCTCGGCGAATACATCTGGCGCAAAGAGGTGATCCCGCCGACCGATCAATGGAATTGGGGAGTCGAGGAGGTCCGCGCGCTCGGCTATTACGCCGAAACGCTCGGCCTCGAAATCGCTCTCGAACTCGAACCGTTCGATCTCTCGCTCCTCAATAATATCGATCATATGAAACAATTTCTTGACGACGTCGATTTAAAATCGGTCAAAGCGAATCTCGACGTCTCGCATCTGGCGCTCGCCGGCGAACCCGCCGAGGCGATCGATCGACTTCACGGTAAAGTCGCCCATGTTCATATTTCAGACTGCGACGGCAAAGTTCACGGCGATTTGCCGCCGGGACGCGGAGTCGTCGACTTTTCTGGATATCTTCGCGCGATTAAACGGCTTGATATTCCCGACGCGGCGATTTCGGTCGAACTCGAATATTCGCCCGAGCCCGATCGGATCGTCGAATGGGTGACCGAGGCGTATCAATCGACCGCTCGCCTGATGCGCGACGCGGGGTTGCGGGGATGAACCGCGACTCCGCGATCAAATTCGGCGCGTCGATCGCGGTCGTCTTCGCATTATTCGTGATCTTATACTGGCCTGCGATCGCGTCGATCCGTTGGTCGTTCATTGCTCCTCACACCACGATCGATCCCGATTCGGCGCCCGTTCCGGGAATGAGCCGGCAAGCGTGGACGAGGCCGATCGGATTAGGTCGGACGACGATCGAACTCGTCGGTCTCGTCGAACTCATCGCCGTTCCGATCGGCGTCGCGCTCGCGTTCGCGCTTTATCGAACCGACGCGTTTGGAGTTCGTTATCTGATCGCGCTATTGATTTTAGACGCTTTTATTCCGACTCCGCTCCACGCGACGGCTTGGCTGGGCGCGTTCGGCAACGTGGGACGAGCGCAGGCGATCGGTTCGAGTCCGATCCTCACAGGGCTTGGGGGCGCGGCGATCGTCCACGCGACCGCGGCGATTCCATGGATCGTCGTGATCGCGGGCCTCGGTTTTCGCGCCGTCGAGCGCGAACTCGAAGAACTCGCGCTGCTCGACCGTCCCGGCCTTTCGGTCGTGTTCGCGATCACTCTCCGTCGCAACGTCGCGGCGCTCGCCGCGGCGACTCTCGCGGTCACGGTGCTTGTCGCGGGGGATATGACCGTCACCGATCTGTTATCGATACGCACGTATGCCGAGGAATCGTATCTTCAATATCAAATGGGTAACGACGCCGCCGCGACCGCGGTTTCGCTCCCTCCTCTTTTATGTTTAGGAATTTTGATCTTTTGGGGCGGTCGGCGCGTTCTCGCCGCCGAACCCGAACGCTTGCCGTCGGTGAATCGATCGGCGCGGACCTGGCGGCTGGGCGCTTGGCGCGCTCCGATCGGCCTGATCTCGTCGTTCGTCGTTTTGTTTTTGACCGCGGTCCCGATCGGAACGCTCGGCTGGCGCGCCGGGAGGGTCGGAGGGCTCGCCGCGGCGGGAATCGCTCCGTATTGGTCGTTTCAAGGGTTAATACAAACAATCAGAGACTCGTGCGGTGATATGATCGATCCTTTGAAGACAAGCGTCGTGCTTTGCGGTCCGGGGGCGGCGTGCGCGGTCGTCGTCGCGTGGGGGCTCGCGTGGCGAAGTCGGTCGTCGCGGCCTTGGCGGATCGTCGCCGCGGTATCGCTCGCTCTCGCGTTCGCGGCCCCCGGGCCCGTCGCGGGATCGGCGCTCGTCGTCGCTTATCGCGATATCGCATGGATCTATGATAGCCCGATCATCATGATTTTGGCTTACGCCGCGCGGGCGTTTCCGTACGCGTTCCTCACGCTTTGGCCCGCGGTTCGCGGGCTCCCCGAGGCGTATTTCGACGTCGCTCGCCTAAGCGGATTGGGACCGGTGCGGCGCGTGTGCCAGATCGCTGCGCCGCTGACGCGGGGGTCGATCGCCCTGGCGTGGTGTGTCGCGTTCATCGTCGCGATCGGCGAACTTCCCGCTTCTCACCTGGTCGAAGTACCGGGATACACCACGCTCGCCAAACGCATCTGGGAACTCCTGCACACCGGCGTCGAAAGCCGCCTCGCAGGCTCGGCTCTCGTTTATCTCGCGTTCCTCGCGGTCTGCGGGACGGCGTGCTTATTTGTTGTTAAAAAAATATCAACACGCGCAAATATTCCAGAATAAACCGGCGCCGGGGTGCGCGGTTCGCGATCGCCGGGTTGATCTCGATCGATTCTTTCCCGGTCGCTCGTTCGCGAACCGCGTTCTCACATCGTCGCTTGCGGCCGTTATTCGTCGCCGATCGCTTTGATCCGCACCTTGGCGGTTTTGGCCTGAGGAGTATCGGCGTATTCTTTAACGATTCGTTTATAATAGCCGAGCGCCGCCGCCGATTTTCCCGATTTTTCGAGCGATTGCGCGATCCTCAGGTACGAAGCGGCCTTTGACGCCGCGTCTTTCGGCGCGGCCCCCTTCTTGGTTTTATCGGCCTTGGTCGAACTTGAATTGTCGCCGTCGGCTTCGGCCGCGTCTTCATCCTTGCTTGCAGCTTTCGCGTTCTCGGCGCTCTTGCCGGTCGATTTGGACGTCCCTTTTTTCGACGCTCCCGAAGCTTTAGATTTCGCCGGTTTTTCTTCGTCGACGAGTCCCGAGAACGTGCCGTCGTCGGGCGCCGACGACGCTCCGACCGATTTCGCCGCGCCCCCCTTGGAGGCGTCGGCCTGCGCTCGCATTGCAAACTTTTTCACATATTTTTCGGGATTGTCGTTGAATTCGTCGCGACAGCCCGTGCAACAAAGCGGATACGTCTTACCCTGATAACTGACGCTCAGCGCCGCGGCGCCCCCGGTGACGATGCACTTGGGGAGATCGGCCGCCGAGCTTCCCGCGGCGAACGCCTCCCCCTCTTTTGTCAGGCCCGAGTCGATCACCCGTTTATATTGCGGAGCTCCCGCGTCTTTTTGATCGAGCCATACCGAGTAACGAATTCTATTATCATTAAGCATAATGGACACGCGAT
>JAKBCQ010000427.1 GCA_021807585.1 Planctomycetota bacterium
TTTGTCGCGGTCAATCTGATTCAGAGAGGCTTTCGCGAACTCGCCAAACCGCTCGATTACGGTCAAATCTGCCCGATTCTGTTCCTTTGGATCGAACGCGCGATCATCCTTCGTCTTGGCGTTCATGAATGGTCGCTCAGGCTTTTTCCGCTGGTGTGTGCGGTTGCGAGCGTCGGTCTTTTTTATCGCGTGATGAGTCGGTTCACAAAAGGGACGCCCGTCGTTCTCGCGACGGCGATTCTCGCGGTCAGCTTTCATCCGATTCGTCATAGCGCCGAAGTGAAACCGTACGCGTCCGACTTGTTCGTCGCGCTCGTTCTCATGGGGCTCGCGTTCGATTGGCTGAGGGATCGATCGCGTGGGCGAGGGTTATGGCTGCTCGCGCTTCTCTCTCCTTTCGCTCTCGCGCTGTCGCATCCCGCGGCGTTCGTGCTGGGAGGGATTTCGCTCGGACTGGCGCTCCCGGTCGTGCGAACTCGTTCTCTTAAAACGGGGCTTGTGTTTATCGCGTTCAACCTCGTCACGCTCGCGTCGTTTCTGATCCTTTATAAGCTCGTCACTAGTTCACATGAAATGGTTCATTCCTATGGATTGCGGGCGTATTGGGCGAATTCGTTCCCGCCGACGGATTCGCCGTTGCGGTTGCTGATTTGGTTGATCGATTCGCATACCGGTACGATGCTCGCGTATCCTGGAGGGGGGAAGAATGGAGCGAGCACGGGAACGTTGCTGCTGTGCGTTTTGGCGGTCGTCGTGCTCGTTCGTGAGAGTCGCGGGGCGATCGCGGTGATTTGTACGGGGCCGTTCGCCCTGGCGCTGGTCGCGGCGTTTCTCAAGCGGTATCCGTACGGCGGCGAGGCTCGGCAGATGCAGTTTCTGGTTCCGGCGATCTGCCTGCTCGCCGGGATCGGCGGAGCGCGGCTGATCGATAGAATCAAGCAAATACACAAGCGTATGAACGTATGCGGAATTATTACGATTTTGTTGATCGTGATCGGGGTCGTCCCGCTTGTGTTGGACTCGCGTCATCCGTATCGCAGGCTGTATGATCGACAGGCGAGAGATTTCGCCAGGGGGTTCTGGAGCGAGCAGGAGCGCGAGGCCGAGGTCGCGTGCTTATGCATGGATTTTGGTGTGAAGGGGGCGGGTTCGCTCAATCTGCGGACGGCGATTTTCGTGAGCAACGAGACGATGTATTCGAGCCGGAGCGTTCTCGGTCGCGGGCCGCGATTCGAGGCGGTTTCGGCGGATCGTCCGCTTAGGTGCGTCCTTTACGACGAGACGAGCCCCGACGATCCCCGCGTGATCTCTTGGTTCAAAGACATGAGCACGCGATATCGTTTTCGCGGTCGCAAAGAGGTGAGCATCGCGTCGTCCGATTATTTTGAACGTCCCAAGACGGAACATTGTTACATTTATGAATTTATACCTCATGATGAACACCGCGAGTCCGAGGATTATGCGCGAGGCGTCCGCAAAGGCGGGCGGGGCGAGCGCGCGTACTGATCGCATTCGTTCGAGATCTCTCGCTTCGACGCGGAAGTTTGTGTATATTCTATTGTGTATTATTATAAATAGTATTTTATATGTTCGGTCGTCGCGAGGAGAGCCCCCCGCGACGGCTTTGCGGGTGCGGATCGTCAAACCCGACGAGCAGTGGAGGCGGGCGATCGCGTTGTTCGAGGGGTCGAAGGCGGCGAATCCCGCGGCGGCGCTCGCGGCGTGGCGGAACGGACGGGGCGGTGAGGTTAAGATGTCGAAAGGCATGCAAGCTTTGATCGCGTGTTTCAACCCGGCGATGATCGACGAAACAAGGCTGCTCGACGGTTCGGAGCTCGATCTCGGTTGGGACGGCGACGGATTGATGCATTGGCGATTTATGATTCCCAAAGACGACGGTACGTTCTCATCGCTCGCGACGGCTTTCGCGCTCACCGAGGGACAAAGCGAACCCGCGATCGGATCGATTCCGGTCGATCGGCTGCGCAAGCCCGACGGCCCGCTCGCGGCGCGCGGGCCCAAAGGAACGGCGGTCGCGAACACCCGCTCGGCGCTTGTCGAGGCGCTCGATCGAGGGGTCGATCCCGCCGATCCATCACGATTGGAATCAGGTTTATTAGTTCATATCAAATCAGCGGCGCTCGCCGATTCCAGGGCGCCGATCTGGGCGCGGCGAATCGGCGCGGCGATCGCGGCGTTTGGAGGACGCGAATTCGTCGCCGAGGCGGGGTTCCAAGGTGAAGATATCCGAATTCAAGTGCATTTAATTCCAAGTAATATCCGATCGATCATCGCGGTTCCGCGGGAGATCGAGCCGGCGTGGCTTGATTGGATTCCGAAAGAGAAAACGATCGCGGCGGTTTCGTTCGGGCTCGATTCGGATCGCGGGTCGTGGGATCGGCTTTTTGAGCTTGCCGACCGGATCGAGAAGATCGATCCAAGCAAGGCGGGCGCCGCGCCGGCGCGGCTGAGGCTCAATCTGTTGATCACGGCGACCGCGGGGATTCAGCCCGATATCGACCTTTGGCCCAAGCTGAAAGGGGTTTCGGCGTTCGTCGTCGCGGGCCGCGATACCGGACGCGTCGACTCGGGCTTGATCGCGCTTCACGCCGCCGACGACTCCGCGGCGCGAAAGCTCGCCGATAAGTTGGGGAATCGGATCAAACGGATCGGTGAAAAGTTGATTGTTGATCAAAGAGGTTCGACGACGCTGATAGCGAGCGACGCGGCGACTCTCGCGGCGAGTTTGGATGCGTTTGATCATCCCGATCGTTCGGCCGGCAATGCGCTTCGGAAGAGCTTTCCCGAAGGGGCGAGGGTTGTGCGTGCGGGGGCTTTTTGGGCGGGTCGCACGCCGGGCCTTGAGGACGAGACATCGAAGGAGTTCGTCGATGCGCTCGTCGAAACGCCGCCGATTCTCTGGACGGGGGTGAACGATCGCGGCGCGGTCGTCGACGTCGTTATTGCGCGCGGTCTCAAGGAGACGATTCGTCGGTTTCTGAATAAGTTGCCGCTGAAAACGCCGCGCGACGGAGCAGGGGGATGAAAATCAACGACGCTCACGCCGATCTCTTATCGACGTCGTCGAGAACAGTAAACGAATAATGATGCATGCATAACTAAATCATTATTATATCCGGACAATCGGCCTATCGTCTTACATTTGAACATAGCTATCCAGATACGCATGTTCGGCCGACTTTTCATGCGCGGCTCACGCCGACGATTGAACGCGAATGTTCATGCGAGATGATCGGCGTCGTGCGTCTCGCCGATCGCGGGAGGACGGCGGGTTTTATCGTGAATGTGCCCGGCGTCGAACCGTTCGCCGATGTAATGCCTGCGCACCTCGGCGTTGTTGATGATCTCGTCGCGGTTTCCCTTGGCGAATACGCGTCCCTCGCGGATGAGATAATTGCGGTCGGTCACCTCGAGCGTCTCGCGGACGTTATGATCGGTCAATAATATGCCCAAGTGATGAACTTCGGCGAGTTCGCGGATCGTCTCTTGAATCTCGCCGACGGTCTTGGGGTCGATTCCGGCGAAGGGTTCGTCAAGAAGAATGAGCTTAGGTTCGGTGATCAGGCTGCGGGCGATCTCGAGCCTGCGTCGCTCGCCGCCCGATACGCGCTGAGCTTTTGTCTTGCGAATATGTGTTAATCCAAATTGTTTGAGCAATTGTTCTTGCCGGTCCTTGCGTTGCTTGCGGTTCATATCGACACGCGTTTCAAGGATGGCCATGAGGTTGTCTTCGACGCTGAGGAGGCGGAAGACGCTCGCCTCTTGCGCCAGGTATCCCATGCCGGCGCGGGCGCGTTGGTACATCGGCAATTTGCTGATATCTTTGCCGTCGAAGACGACCGCGCCTCCGTCGGAATCGATCAGGCCGATCGTCATCCGGAAGCTCGTCGTCTTGCCGGCGCCGTTGGGTCCCAGGAGCCCGACGACTTCCCCCTGATCGACCTCGAAATCGACTCCCGAGACGACCTGGCGGCGTCCGTACCACTTTTGCAGGCCGCGAACTTCAAGTAACGCCACGACCGATCCTCCTTGACCAGCATTCGCACATATCGTTAAACGATCCTTCGTGTTTGAGCGTCGATCAGCGGATCCATTTCATCCGTTCGACATAGGGACGAAACGGTACGACCATATCGCGCGAAAGGGGAACTTTGGGTCCGAACGGGACGGCGTGGGGCCAGTAAACGAAGAACGCCTTGCC
>JAKBCQ010000428.1 GCA_021807585.1 Planctomycetota bacterium
CGCTCCGTCGACCTCGGGATCGCGCTGAAGGACGTACTCGGCCTGCCGAACCGCGTCGTCGTATTCGCCAAGTTTGATCTCAACCTGACCCATCGCGAGGCGGGCGTCGTCGCGTCTGGGATCGCGGGTGATCGCCTCGCGATACGCCTCGACGGTTTCCGAATCGCGGCCGAGCGCCGAGTAAATCGTCGCTCGCATCAACGGACCCGCGGGAGACGACGCGTCTTTCGTATCGACCTCGCGGGTGATCTCGAGCGCCTTCGTCATATCGCCGCGCCGCGCCGCGAGTTCGCATTCGGCTTCAACAAATGATAGATCATTGGGAAATTGCTTGCGATAGCCGCGGATCAGCCGCGCAGCCTCGTCGTCGCTCGCTCGAGCGCGCTTGGCGTCGCCTCGATTCATCGCGTCCACAGCCTGATCGGCGACGACGCGAACCAAAAACGTCGCGGGGCGAGCGTCGGCGGGATCGGCTTTCACGATCTCGCGAGCGACCTTCTCGGAAGCGTCGAACCGCTTCTCATCGCGGAACACTCGCGACAAAAGCATCTTCAAGCCTGGATCGGTCTTGCCCGCGACGGCGCTCTCGACGACCGCGATCGCCTTATCGACTCCGTCATGCTCGCGAACATATTGATATTTTGCCTCGATGATCGGAATCGAGTCGGGAATCGCCTTCAGCCCGCGATCGAGCGTCGCGAGCGCCAGGGCGGCGCCCTTCTCGGATTTATCGCGCAAATTTTGGACCGCGGCGAGCAAAAGATAATACTCGGGGGGAGCTTCTTTCACTGCGGCGATCGCCTTTTCGAGCGCGTCGACCGCGAGATTGAACTTCTCGCGTCTGACGAACAGGCGAGCCTGGGTGGTGACGAGCGCGGGAAGGGTCGGGTCTTGCTTGCGAGCCAGATCGAGCTGAGCCTGCGCCGCGTCGAGTTCGTCGTTCATCTGATAAAACGCCGCGGCGCGAACGCGCTCGTCGGCGGCGATCGGCGCCTTGGGATCGCCGACCAATTTCTCCAGCTCGGGCTTGGCGAGCCGCCAGTTCTTCCGCGCGACATACGCCGCGACCAACTGCCAACGCAACGGACGGGCGCGTTCTCCTAAATCTTGATCATTAATTAGCGCCTTGATCCGGCGCACCGCCGACGCGTGATCACCCGTTTCAAGCTGGATCGCCGCGAGCGCCGATTCGGCCGCGGCCGAAAGCGGAATTCCCGATTCCAATTCTTTCGACGTTCTCGACCGTAAAATCTCCTCGAGCGATTTCGCCGCCTCGGCGGACGAGCCCGTTCGGCTCTTCAACTGCGCGAGCCAAAATTGCGCGATCTTGTTGCCCGGATCCTTCTGGAGAGCCTCCTCGAATCCACGCGCCGAGGCTCGTAAATTCCCCCTTGAAAGCGCCAGTTGACCTTCAAGCAGATCGGTCGCCGCCAAATCCTTGAACCGCTTGCGGAGCTTGGCGATCGTCATCTCCATCGATTTATAATCGCGTGATTGAAGATCCAAAAGAGCGAGTTGAATGAGGGGCGCCGACGAATCGACCTTGTCGACGATCGCGCGCAGAAGCTCTCGCGCCTCGGCGGGCTTTTTGAGCGGATCGGCGAGCAATTGCACGCGCAGTTGGATCGCCCCCATGTCCGAGGGATGACGCGTGATGTAAGCCGCGACCTCGCGCTCGGCCTTCTCGGCCTCTCCGGCTTGCGAAAGCAGCATCGCGCGGAAAGCGACGAGCTCAAAATGATCGGGATACGTTTTGATCGCCTCGTCGAGCACCGATCGGGCTTGATCGTTCTTGTTCACATCATGAAGAATTCGCGCCGTCATCAGTTCGAGCGGGGGAGAATCGCCCGCGGTTTTCTTGAGCTCGGCAAGGCGTTTGATCGCGTCTTCGGGGTGTTTTTGAAGCGCGTCGAGCTCGGCAAGGCGGATCACGATCGAAGGCGTTCGCTTTTGTCCCAGTTCGATCGCCTTATCATATTCGGCTCGAGCCTTGACGAGTTCGGAATCGACCCGCCGCGCCTGATGAATCTCGGCCAAAAGCAAGTGCAAAGCCGCCTCCATCTGGCCCCCGCCGCCGCCCGATTTCACAGATCCGTCGAGCAACCGCCGAGCGATCGGCTCGGCCTCCTCGGGATAACCCGCCTGCAACAGCGACCACGCCGGCCAAATTTGATACCTCGGCTCGAGATCGCCGAGCTTCGATGCTCGCATCAAATATTGCCGACCCATGCTCGGCTCACCCGCCAGAACAAGAGCGATGCCGTAAAGCGCCTGCGCCGTCGCGAGTTCTTTGAGATTCTCGGCGGCGAAACTAAGATGTGAAAGCGCACTTGCGCGGTGACGCGCCGGATCGCCTTTGCCGTCTTTCACTCCCGAGGCCTCGACGACCCCCATCCGTTCGAGGTCGATCGCCCCCTGGAACAAGTGGCCGATCGCGACCGAATACGCGACCTTGCTCGCGAGCAAAGCCTGAATATGAGGCTCGGCCTTCTGGAATCGATCGGCGTCGGAGGCGTCGCTCAGCACCGCGCGAACCGCGGTTCCGTGCAAACCCAAAACCGCGGATTGAAAACCCGGAGCGTTCACCGTCGAAGCCTTGAGAGCCCCCTCGACGACCTGAAAACAGCGTTGATACTCGCCCCGAGCCAGCAAATAATCGGCGTAACGCTCGCTTAATCGTGGATCGTTGGATTTATTATCTTTCGTCGTTTGATTGAACAAGCGATCGATCACCGAATCGAGTTCCTCGCCGAGCTTGGCGATCTCTTCGGGGCGCTTGGACTTCGCCCCCGCGTCGATCACGCGTTTACGGAGCGATTGCAGCACGCCGCTGAACTGGCTGATCAGCACGGGCGAAAGCCGATTCCGCTCGACGATCGAAGCCGCGGTCGTCGCGACGGCGCGAACGCGATCGGCCTGCAGGTCGGCGGGAACCTCGGCGTCGAGGACGTGAAGCTTGAGCAACGCCATCTGATCGGTGAGATCCGAATTTTCCGATAGCTTGATCCCACGCGCTTCTTTAAGGATCGCGTTCAGCCGCTCGCGTTCGCCGCGAACCTGCGCCAACAGCGCCCGCACGAGAGCCGAGCGCACCGGACGAGAAACGTCGGCCTCCAAAATCGCCAGATGCTTTTCGATCCGATTTTCGTTCGGCGTCTTCTCTTCAAGAGCTTTTGTGGCCAAAACGAAATTCGCGTCGGGATTCTCGGGTTCGATCTCGATCAGCTCTTTGGCCCAGCGATCGGCCTCAAGATCCTGCCCCTGCCGCAGCGCCTCGCCGAGCAACACCTTGCGCGGTTCGACAAGCGTCTTATCGTGCTTCGCCGCCTCGGCGTACGAAGCCAGGCTCAAAGTGACGAGTTCGTCGCGCCGTTCGGGATCGGCGGTCTTCGACCAATCGGCGTACATCGCCGCGAGTTCGCCGTGAATCTTGCCGCTCGTCCGTTCCCGCTGCAAAGCGCGGAGGTAATGAATCTTCGCTTCTTCATATTTTTTGGAATCGCGATCGTTGCGCGCCTTGGCGAGCATGTCTTCTGTTTTGCTTGGGGCGAGAGCGAACGCCATCGCCATCAACCCCAAAACGCCGATCATCACGAACAGGCCGGAAAGAATCAGCAAGGGCTTCCATCGGACGGTCATCGGGCTATTCTCCTTGCGCTCGGGGCCGAAGCCACGTTAAGCCGTGTGGCGATCGCCGACGCTCGCCATCCAGGCGAAACCGCGACGAACCGACCTAACATGACGCTGGAACACCCTCCAGGTGAACGGGTGAAAATCACGGTCGTCGATCGGTATGAAACCGATCCGCGGAGAAAAGACGCCGTCTTGAAAGGAAGGACTTGCGAGCACGTGCCGGGCGACGCCGTTCGCCCCGCCGACCTTCATGACGACATCCTTGTACCGCGTGTGCTCTACGCATCGTAACGAGGTGGAACCAAAAAAATCCACCCCCTGTTGCCGGAACTCGACATTCCTGGCTCGAGCGAGAGGCGCGGGTTCGATTACGCTCGCTCGATTCTGATTCAACCGACACAAGCGAGCTCTGAGCCGATCGCTTTGTCCTTACCTCGAATTCCACCGCGATCGCGGCGTCTTGCCGCCCGGTCGCGCCGAAACGCCTCTCCTTGGTCATTCGAGATCGACCCGATCGAAGCGACAAGGACTCAACCAAATTCCCCCGCGATCTCAATATCGATAAACAATCACATGT
>JAKBCQ010000429.1 GCA_021807585.1 Planctomycetota bacterium
GAATTCGCCAGTTCTGAGCGAATCACGTTTGAGGATTTCGATCAATCGAAGGCGCACATTGCGATCCATGTTTCACTCCCAAGGCCGCCGAAACGCTCACCTATCGCCCGGCGCGGTTTTATCTGATACGTTATGCGACTAAAGCGCGACCGGGTCGTCGCCGCGCGGGAACGCGTTGATCGAACGAGACGCGACCGAGATCGAGCCGTCGTTTGGGAGAGTTTAGCGTTATGTCACGATCGATTATACACGCCTTGGTGATTTGGATCGCGTACGCCGCAACGGCGACCGCGGCGGATACGGTTCCGAGGCCCGAACACCCGCGTCCCGAAGCCGTTCGCGAACGCTGGGCGAATCTCAACGGCTCGTGGAAATTCCGCTTCGATCCTCAAGATTCGGGGCTCAAGGAGGGCTGGAACGATCCCGCGGCGGCGGGATTCGATCGTGAAATCGTCGTCCCGTTTTGCTGGGAAAGCGAACTCTCCGGAATCAAAGATACTAAATATCACGGTGTGGCGTGGTATCGGCGAACGTTCGAGGTTCCGGCGAATTTCGCGGCCGAGGATCGCGTATTTCTCCGCTTCGAGGCGGTCGACTGGCGCGCCGACGTTTGGGTGAACGGGAAGAAAGTCGCCGAGCACGAGGGGGGATATACGCCGTTCTCCGCCGACGTGACCGACGCGATCCAACGGCAAGGTCAAAATTCCGTCGTCGTTCGCGTGTTCGACCCGACCGATCCCGATCTTCCCACGGGCAAACAGGTGGGCTGGTACACGTCGACTTCGGGAATCTGGCAAACGGTGTGGCTCGAGGCGCGTCCCGCAACGCATATTGATTCCTTTACGATTAAGCCGAAAATTGATCCGGCTCTGGCGGAAGTCGAGGTCGTTTCCGCGGGAGCGATCGATCCCAAGGCGACATTGACGGCGCATTCGGACGACGCGTCGGTTCACGCGATTCAGGGGATCGCGGTCGAGGGAAACAAGGCCAAGGTGACTCTCAAGATTGATCAAGCCAAACTTTGGACCCCCGAAACGCCACATTTGTACCCGTTGACGCTTGAGCTTAAAGCCGGCGACGGCCGAGTCGACACGGTGCGCACGTATTTCGCGCTCCGGACGATCGCTCGGGGCAAGTTTGGAGACGCTCCGTTCGAGCGAATCCTGCTCAACGGCAAGCCCGTTTATCTTCGCGGAGCGCTCGATCAATCGTTCAATCCCAAGGGGATTTACACCGCGCCCGATGAAGCGTTCCTGAAACGCGACATCGAACTGGCCAAATCGGTCGGTTTAAATATGCTTCGCATTCACATCAAGCCCGACGAGCCGCGCAGGCTGTATTGGGCGGACAAGCTGGGGATGATGATATTGGAGGATATGCCGAACACGTGGCGGCAGAACGCGAAGGCGCGGACGGCGTGGGAGAGGACGATGCGCGAGGTTGTGGCTCGCGATCACAATCATCCCGCGATCATCGCGTGGGTTGATTTCAACGAAACGTGGGGGCTCGGCCGTCCCGATCTCTACAAGGCGAGCAAAGACACCCAGGAGTGGGTGCGATCGATGGTTGCGCTCACGCGGTCGCTCGACGACACGCGTCTGGTCGAGGACAACTCTCCATGCAATTATGATCATGTGGAGGGGACGGATCTGAACAGTTGGCATTTTTATATCGACGAGCACGAGGGGGCGAGGAGCCACGTCGACGAGGTCGTCGCGCGGAGCGAGCCGGGAGGCTCGTTCAATTATTGTCCCGGACAGAAAATGAACTCGGCGCCGCTCATCAACTCGGAATACGGCGGAGTGAGCGCCGGCGGCGGCGATCGCGACGTCTCGTGGGCGTTTCGAGATTTAACCACGCTATTGCGCAAGCAGCCGAAAATTCAAGGATACGTGTATACTGAGCTTTCCGATATCGAATGGGAGCACAACGGGTTCTTCGATTACGACCGGGGGAAGAAGGAATTCGGCTATGAGGCGTTCGTTCCAGGGATGACTCCGGCGGACTTGCAGGGGGCGGATTTCATCGGTTTCGACGCGCCTCCGGCGATCATCGCCAAGCAGAACGAGCTGATTCCGGTTCCGCTGTTCGTCAGCCATTATTCGGATCGGAAAGAGACGCCGACACTCCGCTGGTGGATCAAGGGAACCGACGACATGGGAGAGACGGTGGAGATTCCGGCGCGGACGCGTCCGGTCGAGTGGATTCCGTTCGGGGTGAAGGAGCAAAAGCGGATCGCGTTTCGAATTGATACGCCGTTGGTGGGAGGGGTCGGTTTTGAACTCGTCGACGCCGCCGGGAAACGGATCGCGGCGAATTTTGTCAACCTGGTGGTGAAACCCGAGAAGCCGACTCCCAAGGTGGAACGGCTGGGGAATCGCGAGGTCGCGATTCGGTTCGATCCCTCCGAATACGCTCAGGGGCGATTCGGCGACGGGGTGAAGATCTCCGAGGGGAAAGCGCAAGGGCGTGGAGTCGGCTCGTTCACGTATCGGCTCAAGATTCCCCAGACGGTCGTCAAAGCGGGCCCGCAGGCGATCCGGTTGCTCGTCGAGGCTTCGGCTCGAGGCGGACGCGATCAGGTCGATTGGAACGAGCGGACGAATCCCCAGGACAACCCTCAAACCGACGAACGTAAACATCCGACCACGGTCGCGATCTCGATCAACGGCGGCGCCGCGGTGCGAATCGAGCTCGGCGACGACCCCGCCGACGCGCGCGGCGTTCTTTCGCATCTCGCCCGCGTCGATCATGGCAGTTATGGAGAAATGATTCAGATTAACGCGCCGATGCCGGAAAGCGCGATTCAAGATTTAGAAGCCGGCAAGCCTTTGGTTCTTCGGTTCGAGGTTCCCGAGGACGGAAAGCGCGGCGGGTTGGCGATTTTCGGCGCCGAGACGGGGGCGTTTCCGTTCGATCCCACGCTCGTGCTCACGACTCGAGGCGATCTTCCCGAGGATCTGGGCGTTAAGCCCGACGCCCCGGTCACGGTCGACACCCCCGCGGCTCGCCGCGTCTCGCTCCTTCCCGCGGGAGATTCGATGAAGGCGAGCGGGGTCGTTTGGTCGTACACGCTCGCCGATCCCGGGCCCGGTTGGTTCAAGCCCGATTTCGACGCGTCGAAATGGCTTCAAGGCAAGCCCGGTTTCGGGACCGAGGGAACCCCCGCGGTTCGCGTGGGAACGGTTTGGGATAGCGAGACGATTTGGCTTCGAACGACATTCGACGCCGCCAAACCCGCTGCGGGAGACGTCGTCCAACTTCATCTATTTCATGATGAAGACGTTGAGATTTATCTAAACGGAGAGCGGATTCACCGGGCTCGAGGTTTCATCAGCGGGTATGAAGACGTGACGCTCGATCAGACGGCGCGGGATCGGTTCGTCGAGGGGCGCAACGTGATCGCCGTCCGCTGCCGCCAGACGAGCGGAGGGCAGGGGATCGACGTCGGCGTTTCAATCATTCGTGATAAATAATTATTTCCTGAAATCGGTTATCCGTTCATCGGGTCGATCGCGCCTTGATCGACCCGGCTTTTTTTATTGGTTATGGATCAATCGAACCGTGAGCGGGAAGTGATCGGACGGTCCGCGGGGATGATCGCCGCGGGGCGAACCGAAGCGTTTGGGCGTTCCCGCGCGTCCCTTTCGGTTCGCCCTTGGGGCGAAAACCGCGATCGAATCGGGGTCGACGCTCCAGCCGATTCGATCGAGCATGCCCGGTGAAACAACGATATGATCAAGCGTTTCCCATTGTCCGCCGTAATGATACGTACCGATCCGTCGGTGATCGATACGAGCCGCGAGGTCGAACAGGACGGGCCGAGGATCGCGCGCGGCGGATCGATCGAGATCTCCCGATGCGTGGAGATGAACCCGCACCGAGGGGTCGTTCGATTCGTCGTTGAAATCCCCCGCGATCAGCACGTCGGCGTTTGGATCGGTGTTTAAGAGCCTGTTCACAGCACGATAGATAAGGTCGGCGTAGGCCTCGCGTTTCCGGCCGGTTTTATCGGTGATTCGGCTCGTCCAGTGGCACGCGAGGATCGTCAGCGGGTGATCGTCGGCGACGATCTTCGCCGCGACGATTCTGCGTTCGCCGAAAGCCGCCTGGAGCCTTGAATCGGCCGAGAGCTTGAACCGCGAGAGGATCGCGGGCGCCAAGCCGCGATCTAAATGGTGTTCATGAAAGATAATAAACTGATAGAT
>JAKBCQ010000430.1 GCA_021807585.1 Planctomycetota bacterium
TCCGAATTCAGGTTGAAGACCAGATATCGAATGCGGCGCGTGCTGTTAATGAATGAACCCAGGGCTTGGCCCTGGGCTTTGATATCTCAGGCCTTCTGCCTGAATGGAATGCGGCGGATATATGATAAGATCCTTTATACAGACACGCGAGATTTGTCGTCAGACCGAAATCGGAGGAGGCTTCCCAAATCAACGACGCAACCTCGCCGACGCAATCGGTCACTCGGCAAGGCTGTTACGATCATTTCAACTCGCCACTATACACCGGAGAGTCTATTTTGGGGCGTCCGCCTTCCTCTTTTTTTCCGCGGGCGTGGCGATCTACTCTCATCCAAATGTCGCATCGATCGCCGAAATTGAGGGAATGGTGTCATTCGTCCCGCTCGGGTTGGGAGAACTACGATCGGCCGGTCTGAGGGTCCCGCGCTTTAAACCGAAGAAAACGGTGAGACTCGAAGAATTTGGTCATTTTCCTGTCGCGATCTGCCACCGATTTATGCTATTGAGTAAGGAGCGGTTTGCTCGTCGGCTGAATGTGAGGAGAACCACCCCATGCTTCGGTATCGAGGCGTACGGATCGCGATTTTAATCGCGCTCGGCTTGGCGGCGGGAACGCCGAATCGGGCGGGATTGGCGCAAATTATCGCACCAGGATCGGCGTCGCTCGCGCCTCCCGCGGTTCTCAATAGCCTTCCCGCGGCGGGGGGCTGGGCGCAGGTGCTCACCGTCGACGCCAATTGGATGGTGCTC
This sequence comes from Planctomycetota bacterium, assembly GCA_021807585.1. Lineage (GTDB taxonomy): Bacteria > Planctomycetota > Planctomycetia > Isosphaerales > Isosphaeraceae > JAKBCQ01. The sequence continues at coordinate 751 of JAKBCQ010000430.1, forward strand.
CAAAACGAACAACGGCAGCAATATCCGGTCAGTTTTCGCGCGCTCAACGTCTTTTTGATGCGTTGGCCGATCACCTTGGCCGATGTTTCTCCCGCGGGCGTTCTTGAGGCTTACGGCGCCACGCTCCCTTCGAACGGCGTTCAAACCGATCATATCGACGTTTATGAAGGCTCGGATCGAGACATGGTTCAGCCGACGGGAATCCCCTACGTCAACACGAACCAACTTCTCACGATGGCGATGCTCAACACGAACAACAACATGGGCACATATTATCCCAATTCGGGTGTGTTCCCGGGTATGCTGCTTCACGACCCGATCCCCACGCAAACGAGGATTGCGGGACCGCTGGCGGGAATCGATCCGATTCTGATCGGGACATCGGGACAGAACGTGCATGGGGTCGTCCCATCGCCGGGAGGGATGACGATCACCCAGGTGACTCGGGGCGCGATACCCGCGGTTGAGAAAGGCGATCTCGTCTTCTTCGTTCCCGGATCGGCGACGACCAAGACCGTTCAGATGGATTTTTTCATCGTTTATAAGAAATATCCGTTCAAACAGTTTCAATTGATGATGAGTCGTCGACGTTGATCGATCGAAGCGGATTGATCGGCGCGGCGAGAGCCGACGGCGCTTTCGACGGTCGATTCGATCTCATTCGTGGTTATTGGTATTTTCAATTCCGGTAGCTTTTGGGTGCGTCGCGTCGGGATTGACGATCGTCTCGGGTCGCTTACTTTTGGGGAACCTGATAGATCGGCAAATAGCGATAATAGACTTCGAGGGTGAGGATCGAGAGCGAGGTGACGAAGAGCCGGCCCCCCGCGCCGCCCCATTGATCGGCGTTCGGCGCGAGCGGGTGGAATGAGCCTCGATCGCATCCCGTCCCCGTCGTTTGCATGTCGACGAGGAGATCGCGGACCTTCTCGTTCCACGCCTTCCATGTATCGTCTTGCATGTTATGCAGCATCTGGGTGGCGTAGTACCAGTAATAAATATTTCTTTGATCGGAACGCATTAGATCGTTGAAGATATTGCGCGATCCTTCCGCGAGCGCCGGAAGATCCCTTTGCCAGCCGGCGTATTGGCGGATGAGGAGCGCCTCGGCGGTCATCACCCGGCTTGCGGCCTGTCCCGGCTGGTATGCGTAATTCGCCCTGGTTTTATTGGTCGCGGCGCGTTCGAGATAGATCATCGCCCCCTTGAGTGTTGATTTGGGGACGGGAAGACCCGCGAGCCGGCCGCTTCGCAGCGCCATCATCTGCCAGCCGAAAACCGACGTGTCGCCCGATTGGCGCGGTTGATAACGCCAACCGCCGTCGCCGGGATTTTGAGCGTTCACGATGAAGCGAATCGCGCGGGTCGCGGGCTCTTTGAGCGACGCGTCGCGGGTTAGCCCGTACGCCTCGCAAAGCGCGATCGTGGCGATCGCATGGCTGTACATATGAGTATTTTGTGCGCCTCCGACGAACAGATCGCCGTCGGGTTTTTGGCGATGGACGAGCCAATCGACGCCGTCGCGGATTGTTTTTTGGTAGAGCCCCGGCGCGTTGTGCGCGTGCCCGGCGCCCAGCATCGGCAGGAGCGCCAGTCCCGTGGCGGCGGTATCCGAGTCTTCGACGCTTTGGGGAGGGCATCCCGATCCACGGCATTGTTGATGATAATTGAGACTCCAGCCGCCGTCGGCGCGCTGATGGCGAGCGATCCAATCGAGCCCGAGCGAAACGGCTCGTTCGGACGCGACGGTTCCCCCCTCGCGGCGTACGAGCCTCGCCTTCATCGCGAGTTGGCGCCCGGAAAACGGAGCGACGAGCGCCGCGAGCGCCGCGGACTGATCTTTGGAGCCGATTCGCGTGGTCGCGGGATCGAGCGCCGCGCCTTCGTGGATCGTATCGCCGAATTTGGCGGCGAGGTCGAGTTCGGGCTGATTGAGCGCGGTTGAATCGGCGACGGGATCGATCGAAAACGACGGGGGAGAATCGGTCTGATTCTTGGTGAACGGATCTCCCGAGACGTCGGCGTCGACGATCGAGGTGACGTCTTGATCGAGCTTGGGTAAGGTCGTTTCGATCGCGAGCTTCGAGTTCCAGTTCGAGCTTCCGACGAGAATCAGAACCGCCATGACGATTGTGAGAACGCCGTGGATCAGCAGGCTGGCGCCCCATGTCGGCGCCCACGCGAGCCAGGCGGGATCGGAGCGTTCCCATCGGCCGAGGATTCGTCGCGGTCGAACGAGAATCGCACGGAGCAAGCGCGGATCACGTTTCCGATTCATGGTAATCGACCGCCGTCGAGGAATGGAATTTGATCCTCGGACATCCAAATACGAACATGCGGGGGGCGCCGGGCGTTCTCAATGACGGCGAGTTCGATCGCCCAGATCGATCCTATGAAGAACCGGTTCGATTTGCCAGAGCGGAACGTCGTCGCCTGTGATTGCGCGTGGTCGGATCACGAGCATCGCGTCGATTCGATTGGATCCAATCCCGGCCGTTCGACGGGCGCCCAGCCGAGACGATCGAGGTCGCGTGCGATCGAATCGGCGTCGGCGACGACGACGGCAACGAGGCGATCGGGAGCGAGCGCCGCCAAGGCGCCGCGTGCGATCGATTCGCTCGTCACCGCCTCCAATCGCTCGCCAAAACGTGCGTGATCGTCGATTGGTAAGTTGTGAACATATAAGCTTGCAAATCGAGAAACGAGATCCGACGGGCTTTCGAAATGGCGCGCTCGGCCTTCGATCAACGACCGCCGCGCGGCGTCGATCTCCTCGGCGGTCGGCGGACGATCCCCCAGGATCGATTCGATCTCGTCGACGATCAGTTCGACGGCCTCGGCGGTTTTATCGCTCTGGATCGACGCGCCGATCCAAAACGGACCGCGCCCGCGACGGTGATCAAACCGAGATCGAACGCCGTAGGTGAATCCCTTCTCCTCACGCAATTTGGAATTCAAACGAGAATTAAAATCGCCTCCAAGTATATAATTGAAAATCATTAAATCATAATAGTGTTCGTTGTTTCGAGAGATGCCGACGCAGCCGATTCGGACGACGGCTTGCGGCGCGGCGGGGCGATCGAGGAGGATCAGGCGGCGCGGCCGGGCGGAATGTTCGGCGAGTTCGATCGAAGCCTGCGGATATGTTGAGGTTGCTTCGCGGCGAGGGGTTTGTTGGTGCGATTCAAGCCGCCGTAGCACACGATCGCGATCGACTTCTCCCGCGAAGATCCAGAGCCGATCGCGATCCGATTGGATTAAGGCATGCTTATTAACAAGATCGTCGCGATCGAGTTTGGACACCGATTCGAGGTTCCCTTCAAGCGTCGAGGCGTAGGGGTGATCGGCTTGGTAGATCGCTTCGAGGAGGGCGCGGCCGGCTCGCGCCTCGGCGCTATCGCGTTCGGCGACGAGCGCCGCCTCGACGCGAGCGCGGACGCGGCGCCATTCGGTTTC
>JAKBCQ010000001.1 GCA_021807585.1 Planctomycetota bacterium
CTCTCGTCCCGTTGCCGCTCATTGCATGGCGGGTGTTTTTGGCGCGCGATAAGTTAAGGCGCGGCTTCCAGTGGTCGGGACGCGTCTGGTCCGATATGACGAGCATCCTCGCCGACGCCATCGGCGGAGTCCGCGTCGTCAAAGCGTTCGCCCAGGAGGAGCGCGAGAACGAACGCTTTCGACGTGGGAACGATCATGTCCTCGCCGCCAACGATCGCGTCAATACGATCTGGGCGTCGATTGGACCGATGCTTTTGCTCCTCACCCAGCTCGGCGTCCTCGTCGTCTGGACGTTCGGCGCATGGCGCGTCTTCGGCGGACAAATCCAGGTCGGAGTACTGACCGCGTTCATCACATATATCGGCCGAATTTACATGCGGTTGGAATCGATGAGTCGAATCGTCCAGGCCACTCAGCGTGCCGGAGTCAGCTCGCGCAGGCTCTTCGAGATCCTCGACCGCGAACCGACCGTCGCCGATCCCGCCGATCCCGTCCCGATCACGCGACCACGGGGAGCGATCTCGATCCGCAACGTCTCCTTCCGCTACGGCGAACGACTCGTACTCGACGACGTCGACCTTGAAATCAACCCCGGCGAAATGATCGGCCTCGTCGGTTTGAGCGGATCGGGAAAAAGCACGCTCGTCAACTTGATATGCAGATTTTACGATGTCAGTGAAGGTTCGATACGATTCGACGGCGTCGATTTGCGCAGGCTTTCGATGCGCGATTATCGACGGCGGATCGGGCTCGTTCTTCAAGAGCCGTATCTGTTTTACGGAACGATCGCCGAGAACATCGCTTACGGCCGTCCCGACGCCGATCGGATCGCGATCGTCGCCGCAGCGCGGGCCGCGCGCGCTCATGAATTCATATTAAGGTTGCCCGACGGCTACGATTCGGTCGTGGGCGAACGGGGACAATCGCTTTCGGGAGGCGAACGGCAACGGATCTCGATCGCGCGGGCTCTCTTGATCGATCCCCGCGTATTGATCCTCGATGAGGCCACGTCGTCGGTCGACACCGAAACCGAACGGCTGATTCAAGACGCGCTCGAGGAGCTCGTGCGGGGTCGAACGACGATCGCGATCGCGCACCGTTTAAGCACGCTCGCAATGGCCGACCGGATCGTCGTGCTCGATCAAGGTCGCATCGTCGAGGTCGGCGGGCACGACGAACTGCTCGAACGCGGCGGCGCCTACGCTCGCCTCCACGCAGCCCAGGCCGATCCCGTCCAGGGGCGCGAACGCGCTTCGTCTCCAGGCGAGGAAGAAAGGATCATAGCGCCCCATGTCCGCGAATTCTCCGATACCTGATCAAACCGATTTCACCCTGGAGCGCGACGCTTGGGGCAAGCTCGTACTCGTCGACGCCGCCGGGATCCGGCACGCGGGGGTCGAAACGATCCGCTGCTTTCCGATCGAAGATCCAAATCGTTATATCGTGATTCGTGATCAATTTGGGCGCGAATTACTGTTTATCAACGATCTGGCCGCGATCGCCGATCGCGAACGCGAGCTGATCGTCGCCGATCTGGCCGAGCGCGAATTTCGTCCCGTCGTTCTTCGCTTATTGCGAACCGGTGGAGAGACGTTTCCGAGCGATTGGGAAATCGTCACCGATCGAGGCCCGACGACGATCCGCCTGATCGGCGAGGACGACATTCGAAGACTCGGCGGCGGCCGCGTTTTGATTCGCGATTCGCACTCGATTCATTTCCTCATCACCGACGTTTCCAGGCTCGATCACGCGAGCCGAAAACTGCTCGAACGATTTATCTAATTTGTATATTTTCAATTCATTCACTTTGTTGAATCGATCCTCGCGGCGCGGCGCCCGACGGACGAATCGCCGAGAAGGGCGATTCTTCCGGAGCGAAATCTTTCCTTACATCATCTTATATGATATAATATAAAAAATTGAACGCCGGGCCGTAATAAATTTTGAAACATAAATATATTTATCAGATTACTCGTTAGGCGAATTCTCCTCGAACCGTCGGGACGGCGAGCGACGGCGACGAAACCTCGATCGCCGTGAATCCGCGTGAAATCGACGAGGGCGCCTCGCACCCGACCCGAGACCGATTCCCGATCGAGAAAATGCGCCGAATTTGAACGATTTATCGGCTTCATCGAAATTCTCGTTGACGCGAACCCGGATCGGGGCTTAGGATTCTGTATGTTACGCGCGAGTCGAAACTCGCGGGACTTCGGACCCCGTAGCCATGCGTCAGATTCCAAGACGACTTCCGGCCCTCCCTCTAACGCCGGCGCTCGCCCCATGCGGCCGAGCCGAGTCTTGGGTTTAACGTCCGAACGCCTCACGCGTGACTTACCACAAGCCTCGAGACTCGCCGATACGGGCGATTCTCGAGGCTTTTCGCATTGATGGACCGCGGCCGGCGCCGATTCGACCCCCCGCGTCCGAATCCGAATCGAATCTTTGAGATCGGGTGATCCGCCATGAAGGAATCGAAGCCTCAAACCAACGGCTCAACGAAATCCGCGGCAGGCCCGCGCAGGGTGTTGATCTTTGACACCACGCTCCGCGACGGCGAACAATCTCCGGGCGCAAGTATGAACATCGCCGAAAAGCTCGAAACGGCGCGCGCGCTCGAAGCGCTCGGGGTCGATATCCTTGAGGCGGGCTTTCCGATCGCGTCGCAGGGAGATTTCGAAGCCGTCCGAGCGATCGCGACCGAACTCACCGACGTCACCGTGTGCGGCCTCGCACGCTGTAACGACCGCGATATCGATCGCGCCTGGGAGGCGCTCAAATTCGCGCGCAAACCGAGAATTCACGTCTTCTTGGCGACCTCGGCCATCCATCGTGAACATAAGCTTAAAATGACACGTGAACAGATCGTTGAACGCGCCGTCGAAAGCGTAAGACGAGCCTCGGGATATTGCCCCGACGTCGAATTCAGCCCCGAGGACGCGGCGCGAACCGAAGTCGACTTCTTATGCGAGGTCGTCGAGGCCGCGATCGCGGCGGGAGCGACGACCGTCAACATCCCCGACACCGTCGGTTACGCCGTTCCCTCGCAATACGCGGCGCTCATCCGCACGCTCCGCGAACGCGTCCCCAACATCGATCGAGCCGTCGTCAGCGTTCATTGCCATAACGACCTCGGACTCGCCGTCGCCAACAGCTTGGCCGCGTGCGAGACGGGTGCGGGACAGGTCGAATGCACAATCAACGGCATCGGCGAACGAGCGGGAAACGCGGCTCTCGAAGAAATCGTCATGGCGATCAAAACCCGCCAAGATTATTACGGCCTGACGACGGGAATCAAAACCGAACGGCTTTATCCAATGAGCCGCATGATCGCTTCGATCACGGGGCTCAAGGTCCAGCGGAACAAGGCGATCGTCGGCCGCAACGCCTTCGCCCACGAAGCCGGCATCCATCAGGACGGAATGCTCAAAGAACGATCCACTTATGAAATTATGCGTCCTGAAGAGGTCGGCGTCCCCAAAACCGATCTCGTCTTGGGGAAGCATTCGGGACGACACGCGCTTTGGGAACGCGTCGAGGCGCTCGGCTATCACCTCGCCGAGACGCAACGCGAGGAACTGTTTGAGGATTTCAAAACCCTCGCCGACAAGAAAAAAGAGGTCTATGATGAAGATCTGATCGTTCTCATTGAAAAGCACATCCAAAACGTGCCGGCGCATTGGGTATTGGTAAGCCTGCATACGACTTCCGGGCCGAGCGTCGTGCCCACCGCGACGATCGAAATCCGTCGTCCCGACGGCCGAATCGTCCGCGACGCGGCGATCGGCGACGGCCCCGTCGACGCGATTTTCAAGGCGGTCGAGCGGGTGACGGGGATCGCCGCGAATCTCCGAGAGTTCGCCGTACGAAGCGTCACCGCAGGGAAAGACGCTCAAGGCGAGGTTTCGCTCGAACTCGAAGTGGAACAGGGCGATACGACGTTCCGCGGGCGCGCGGCGTCGACCGACATCATCGAAGCCTCGGCGCTCGCTTACCTCAACGCGGTCAACGCGATCATGTCGCGGCGCGAACTCAAAGAGCCGCGCGAAATCATCGGCCGACCCGGCGCGGGCGCCTGATATCATCAACCAATACCCGCGCAGTCGCCTGTTTTCATCAACCAATACCGGCGCGGGCGCCTGATTTCATCAACCAATACCCGCGCAGTCGCCTATTTTCATCAACCAATACCTGCGCGGGCGCCTGATATCATCAACCAATACCCGCGCGGAAGTCGAAATCCCCCCCTCGCGATCTCAGGTCGCCCCCTTGCGGAGCTGATCGGCGCGGGCCGCGAGCTTAAGAGCCGCGGTTTGAAACAGACCGCGGGCGTTCGCGCTCGCGATCCGATACGCCTCGCCAAATCCATCGGCTTGTGTCCAATTAAACACTTCCATAATTTGTTTGGTCATCACCGCCAGCATTTCGTCGATCGAAGGCGCGCCCGCGAGATCCGCGGGAGGCGCGGTGCGCGCGTCGACGAGTTCTCGGGGAGCGCTCGGAGCAAACGGAGCCTCGGTGTACCCTTCGTCCCCCACGGCGAACGGCGGTCGCGACGGACGAGTCGGCTCGTCCCGCATCGGCCGTTCTTCGGGAGCGATCACCTTGCCGCGCGGTTGCGGCTCGCGTGCGGGTTGGCTCGGCGGATACGTCTTACCGTCCGAGCCGACGCGTCCCGTATCCGATGGAATCTGCGAACCTTCCTCAAGCTGCCGGCGAATCTTGGCCACCAGCTCGCGGCTTACCCCCAACTCTTCAGACATTCGTCGATCGGACCAATCGTAATGGATCCGCAGTTTTACCTCGACGGCGCGACGTCGTTCGGGTCGGGTGAGAGGTAAACCGTGGTGCAAGTTCGCGCCGGCGACGAAATCGAGCGCCTCTTGCAACGTTCCCTGAACGACGTCGACCTTGATCGTCTGTTTTTGTAGGTGAACCGCTGCGGCGTGCCGATGGAAACCGTCGGCGATGAGGAGCTCGCCGTCGACCTCATAAACCGTGATCGGCGGCATTCGGTCCCACACGTCGGCGTAACGTTCGACGGTGAACTCATCGAGCTTATCGCGCAGGTTGAGATTTGGATCCAGGACCAGCTCGTCGATGTCGACCTCTCGTATGTCCATACCGGAACCCCTTGTCTCGCCGGTTCGCCGATTTCAGTGGGTGGAGACGGCGCTCGCGCGGCGATTCAATCGTCACGCCGCGTCGAGCTCGCGTTGAAGCCCTGCGCCGCATGCACGATCGGCGCGACGATCGACTCGCCGCGCGCGCGATTTCGCCGTATTTGAAATCGACGTGAATCCGCGAACTCATGAGCGAATCGACCCAAAATCTCCGCGATCGGTCGGGGTCGAAACGATCGCACCGATTACGCGGGAGAATCACAGGCGAGCGATCCGCAACCAACTAACTTATTCTTGGTAGCAATACTTAATGACATGTATATTTATAATCAAAGACGCCCCCGGCGAGCGACTTTTGGTGTTGCGCTTATCCTCGGGGGACGAATAGTAAGTCGTTCATTGACAAGAGATTAGATCACAGTTAAGTCGATCATCTCATTTGGAGCCGAAGCCGGAAATGCCGCTCGAATCCAAGCACGAAGCGCAAGCGAGTGAGTCGATTTTTTTTCCGAATGTACGCACTCGCTCGCGCTTCGTGCTTGTATTACAGATCTATTCGCATATGTAGTCTCCTTACCGAGGGATAAGGAAAAGCGCAACACCAAATCGCGCAAAGCCGCAGAATCATGATTGTGTGAAAATGCGAGGATTTGATTAAATTGGTGAGAGAAAGGATCGTCAGGAAAGGAAAAAGCCGACGGGGTTCGAGGCCGACGTGTCGTTCCGTAAAACACGGCGACCGGGACGACCGAGAAAACTCGATCGCCGCCGGTCTTAGGTGTAGTTCGGATCAAGATAGCGAGATTTCGTAAACGATCCCCCGCGATCAAGCCGTGGTTTCAAGGATCAATAACGACCGCCGCCGCCGCCGCGACCGCCACCGTATCCGCCGCGACCACCGCCGCCGCCGCCGCCGTATCCACCGCCGCCGCCACCACTACGCTCTTCGCGCGGCTTGGCTTCGTTCACGGTGAGACGACGACCTTCGTGCTCGTGGTCGTGGAGACCATTGATGGCCGCCTTCGCCTCGCTGTCGCTACTCATCTCGACGAAGCCAAAGCCCTTGCTTCGATTCGTCTCGCGATCCATGATCACTTGGCTGCTCTGAACGGTACCGTAGGGAGCGAACAACGCTTCCAGGTCGGCGTTATTCACGTTGTACGTGAGATTCCCGACATAAAGCTTCCTACCCACTTTTGGAATTCCTTACGAACAAGGCAATACGACCCGCTGGTTACTTTCCGGGTCGAAGAAGAAAGGGATCGGCATGACGATCCACCAAGTGGGTTGGCAAAAAAGTCGGAGTGCAATTCAAGAGAACTCACGTCGCGATCTTAATCGGCTACCCAACCGTTGTGCAGTCTAACAACGATCGATCGCCAATGATAGTCGAAAATCAGAAAATTTTAACAATCTCATTCACCCCCCCTCCAATCACCAAAAAACACGGCGTTTCGTGCTCTCCTCAAACCTCCGCACACCAACGAATCCAGCCCAATTCAGCCCCCTCACCCCTCGAGTTCATCCGCCCAAGGCCCGATCGCTTCGATCGCCATAACCCAATCTCCCCCGAAACACACCCCGTTAACCTCAACCTCAACACGAAATCGAACCGATGATGAACCCGAATACGCGACCGAATCGAATTTCATGGTAAAATGGAATCAACCGGAGAGATTCGGAAATCCGCAACGTTCACGAAAAGTATAAGGAACGCGCCGAATGCGACGAATGCGGGAATCTGTTCACCTGCCCGGCTGGAAGCAGCGGATGCTTCTCGGTTGGCGCGAATCGGCGCAACGCGACCGCTGGGGCCCGGTCCTCGTCGCGATCGGCTGGATTCACCTCTCGTTCTTTATCATCTGCCAATGGCTTTATTCCCTCGGCGACCGCAGCCCAATCCGCTTCCCGGCGCTCTGGCTCGGCGAACTTGTCTGCGTCGCCGCGGCGATCCGAATGATCGCGGGATCGGGTTGGACTAAACGATCGCCGATCGCCGGATTCGCCGTCCGCGTTTGGTGCACCTTCCTGATCCTCTCGTTCAACGTCGCCTCGCTCAACACCCTGACGGGATTCGGAGTCGATTGGTTCAAACCCGTCTGGGCCACGCTGAGCACCTTTGGATTCGCCTCGATGGCCTACATCACGACCCCTTGGTTCTTCGTCCCCGCCGTCCAAATGTACTTCACCGGCCTCCTCATGGCGTCGCTGCCTCAATATAATTACTTGATTTACGGCTTATCCTGGTGGCTCGCCTTGCACCTCATCGGCGCGACGGTGCATCGCCTCGCGCACGTCCAAAAAGACGCACCCGATACGAACGAATCACAAGAAGCCGAACCGCGCGCCAAACCGCGCCGCGACATCGCCGTACGACTCCGATGACCGCTTTCGCTCGAATCGAATCGATCAAGCTCGCCCCCAAAAAATCCGTGTTTAATCGCTCAACTCATCGCGCATCAATCTTCAACACCTCAATCCGCGACGCTCGATCGGCTTCGCGATAAACGCGCTCGTTCGCCTTTTGAAAATCCCCCTCACTTGCAGCGTAAATATCTACATATTTCTGGGGGTTTCGATCGACGAGCGGAAACCACGAGCTTTGCACCTGAATCATCATCCTGTGCCCGCGGCGGAACGCGTGATCGACGTCTTGCATCGTGAACGAGATCCGCACCGGAGCGTTCGCGGGAAGCGCCTCGGGCTTGTCGAGCCCCTTGTAAAATTTCCCCCGCATCACGTCCCCCCGAACCATCTGTTGATAGCCCGCCAAATGAATCCCCGCGGGATTCGGCTGGAGATCGGGAAAATCATCGGGATAAACGTCGATCAACTTGACGATCCAATCGGAATCGGTCCCGCTCGTCTGAACATGAAGATCCACCTTGATCGGCCCCGCGATCGCAAAATCCTCCTCCAGAACGTCGCTTTCATAAACAAGCACGTCGGGTCTGCGACTCGCAAACCGCTGATCGGCAATCATATAATCGCCCGCCATCCCGAATCGCGTCGTTTCAAGATAAGGGACGGGCCTGGCGGGATCGCTCACATATTCATCAAAACCCGGACGATCCTCGGCCGCGGGTGGATCGAGCGAAAGCCTTCCCCCCGACCGAAGGTAAAGGCTCGTCGGACGCGCCTCGGCGGGAGGCCAACGATCGAAATTGCGAAACCGGTTCGTTCCCGTTTCAAAGACGATCGCCTTCGACATCGCGGTCGGCGTTTCCGCCTTGAGAAAGTTTTCAAAAAAAGAAAACTCGATTTGTTCACGAAAAAACTCGCCGGTATGAACTTTGAACGGAACCCCGCCGAGGCTCGATCCGTCCCCCCCGCTCCATCCGCCGTGCGACCAGGGCCCCATCACCAGAATGTTGTCGCTTCCGGGTCGAGCCGACGACTCGACGTTGCGATACGTCTCGAGCGCACCGAAAAGATTCTCCGCGTCAAACCAACCCCCGACCGTCATCACCGCGGGCTTAATCCTCCGAATGTGCGGACGAAGATTCCTCGCCTTCCAAAAGTCGTCGTATGTTCCATGCTTCATAATCTCGTTCCAGAACGCGACGTCTCCTTTAAAATACTGCGCGTCGGCATTCGCGAGCGGGCCGAGTTTCAAAAAGAAGCGATAACCGTCGGGAGCCCCGGTGTCAAAACGGAACTCGTTTTTATCCGTCGGTTCGGGTCGAGGCCTGCCGAAAACCGCGAGGAAATTGAAAGCGTGAGGCAAAAAGAACGCTCCGTTATGATGCCAATCGTCGCCGACAAACCAATCGGTCACCGGCGCCTGAGGCGACGCCGCCTTGAGCGCGGGATGTGCGTCGATCATCCCCGCCGCGGTGTAAAAACCGGGATAAGAGATCCCCCACATGCCCGCCTTGCCGTTATTACCAGGTACGTTTTTGACCAGCCAATCAATCGTGTCGAACGCGTCCGACGTCTCATCGATGTCGTTCTTCCCCTCCTTGTTCGCAATATAAGGCCGCATGTTCATAAAAACGCCTTCGGACATCCATCGACCACGAACGTCTTGATATGCGAAAATGTATTCCGACTTGCCGAAGATCGGCGACGGTCCGAGGTTCTCTTTATAGCGATCGACTCCGTACGGCCCGACCGCGTACGGAGTGCGAGTGAGCAGAATCGGCGCGCGAATCGTCGGCCGTTTGGGAACGTACACCGACGTGAAAAGCCTCGTTCCGTCGCGCATCGGAATTTTATATTCATATTTCGTATAATTGGCCTGAACGTATTCGAGCCCCTGCGCCCGGGAACGAGCGGACGCGATCGCGACGATCATCGCGACGAGAATCGTGAACTTGAGCAATCGACGCATGGTTGTCGTCCTGGAAGAGTGTCGAATCGACGGTCGAACGAGCGTATGCGAGTGTCGCGCCGATCGCAAGCCGCCGGCGGCGTGAAATCGACTGAGGGAAACGCCTCAGCCTCTCAGCGTCGCTCTCGAATTCGGGTTCGGGATCAAGCTCGAACTCCGTCGCCAATACCGAATCCGATACCTTCGGTCAGGATTGTGTCGTTTCGATTGACACGCTCCAGAATCTTGCTTGATGTCGTAGCGGTTTGATAGGATGCTTTGATTTCGATTGTTCATCCTTCTCCCAAGCCGATCAAAATGAAACAGACGATCTGCTCTCAATGCCGGCGGACATATCCGCTTAACGATACGATCGAGGCGTTCGGAGTGATCTTTTGCGATCCCTGCGGACGTGCTCGATTCGCGAAAATGAGCGATATTGAGATCGCGTCGGCGAACGTCGTCAAACGCATCGATCCCACCGTTTGCGGCCGATGCCGAGCCGATTTCGGCGATTACGAACTCGCGACGATCGACGGAACGCCGATCTGCGAATCCTGCGCGTTCATGCTGCGTCGACCGTTTCCCCTAAAACTCAAAATCGCCGCCGCAATTCTCGCGATCGTCGTCGCGGGTACTTATGCGCGGAATTTCCGGTTTATTTATGGATATTTTCAATACAAATCGGCGATCCGCGCGATCGAGCGAGGGGACTTCGACCGAGCGGCTAGCGCCTATGAATCAGCCGCGCGCAACGTCCCCGAAAACGCTCGGTTCGATCAATCGGCCAAGCTTTATCGCGGCGTCGCACTTTACCGTCAGAAGCGGATGAAAGAGGCGATTCCCTTCTTGAAGGCGGGATTGATCGCCGAGGCGCCCGAAAATCAACGAACCCTCGCCGCGGTGATTGAAATGTGTCAAATGCTCGACGCGTTCGATAAAAAAGATTATGATCAATTTCTCAATTCCGCTCGGTCGCTCGAAAACATCGATCGCAACGATCCGCTCGGGGCGATTTCGGTCGCTTCGGCTCTCGCCGCCAAATACGCGCAAACCGGCGAAGAACGATTTAAAACCGATGCTCTCGAACGCATCGCGCGCGCCAAAAAACTCCTTCCGTCCACCGCGATGCCGAAGGATCAACTTGAAGCTTTTGAAGATCGAATTCTGCACCGCATCGATACACGAGAGATTATCGATCCTGAAGAATACCTCAAGCGATATCCCGCGGGTCGACCTCGCCGCGAACGTTCTTCCAATGCGCGATCGAGTGAAGGGCCGATTCCAAAATCGGGATCGCGTTCCGATTCCAAAGGTATTTAATATGATAATTCCAGGATTCCTGATCGCGATCGCCACATTCCCGGGGGTGATCGTTCACGAGGCGGCGCATTTTTGGATGTGTCGGCTGCGTCGAATCGCGGTACTCGACGTCAGCTATTTTCGCATCGGTGATCCGTGCGGATACGTGATTCACGAGCGTACTGAAGATTTCACCACGTCGTTTCTGATCGCTACGGGTCCGTTTTTCGTCAATTCCTTATTGTGTATTCTGATATGCTTTCCCATGGTTGCTCCGATGCGGTTGTTCCAGGCGACCGACGCCTGGACCTACGTGATTTTGTATCTGGGCGTGTCGATCGGAATGCACGCGTTTCCGTCGACGGGTGACGCGAAAGCGTTGTGGGAATCGTGTCGACTCGCCGCATCGAAGGGTAACGTTTGGGCGATGATAAGTTATCCCCTCGTCGTCTTGATATTCGTCGCCAACGTGTTAAAAATATTCTGGTTTGATTACATTTACGGATTGGTGATCGGCCTTTGGCTTCCCGAGTGGTTGCTGACCGAACTGATTTGACGCCGAATCGCAGTCGTCCAACGCCGAATCGCGTAGAGTCGACATGCGGCGCGGCGGTTTACGCCCGCATAGCCGTTTCCGGCTCTTTCGATTGTCGGCGCCCAAGTATCAAACCATGATCCGTTTCCATACCCCGTTCTTCGAACCGTACATGAGCTATGAACGCGTTCGGCTCTCGAACAAAGCATTCACACGGTCGCCTTGGGAAAGCTCGGCCGCACGCGCCGGAGCCGGCACGGCGCACAGCCGGCCAAGAATCGTCTCGGCTCTGAAGAAGGCGGCGACTGACAAGCGACGCTTTCGTGATCAACCACGCAGCCTCGAGGACGCGATCCGCAATCTGGCAAGTCACTTACGATCAATACAGCTCATCGATCCACTCGAAACAGAGGACTCCTCGGTGTCGATTATTCACAGGATTCCGCATCGGGGCGACTGTATTCCGGATCGGGGTGTCCGTCATGCGCAACAGGTCGTCGAGGCGACTCGGCGGTCCGAATTGTCAAGGAGATGTTCACACAACAACCCCGACTGCGCCTGGCCCTCCCGCCGACAACAATCAACGGCGTTCTCTCATTGCAGGAGGGCGAACCGATTCTTATGCGCTCCGCGTCATCTCACCTTCGCCTGGAACGAAACGTAGCCTTCGTCGCCGGGCTTGAGAGGATTGGGAAGATCCCACCTCAGTTCGCTCGAACCTCCCTTGTTCTCGCGTGCGGTAAAGATCGTCCCCTCGGGCCCTTGCGCGCTTTTATCGACATATTCCAGGCGAGGCAGCAAACTGTCGACGATCGACACCGCGGTGATCGGCGTGTTGCCTAAATTGCGGTAGCGGATCCGGTACGAAACGACGTCGCCGGGCTCCGCCTGATCGGTCGAAACTTGCTTATATACTCCTAAACCGGGGCGTTTGGGCGGAAGCTCCTCACCCGTCACCGATTCGGGAATCCAAGACATCACCGTCGCCCGCGCCCCCTCGATCATTCCCGTCAATACCGCGCTTTCGGCGGTCTTGATCGCGATCAATTTCGCCGTCGTGCGATTCAACGCCAGATTATCGCGCGTGCGAACAAGATCGATCTTTTGCTTCTGTGTATGTTCACCTAAATGAGTGATTGAATCATATCCTTGAAGCATCCGCACACGAACATGAAAATTTGTTCCTTGCTTTCCCACCAAAGCCGACGAGCGCGCCCGCAATCGGTTTTGTTGCACGGCTTGATTCTGGGTCATCTTCTTGGAGGGAACGAGATCTTTGACGACGTCTTGTCGCGCGATCGTTTCGTGGCCGGTGGGGACGGTGATCACGAGATTCTCGATCAATCCCACGCTGTTCCGCACCGCGGCGAATCGGGGCGCGTAGATGCAAACGATGTTCGTGGGCAACGTGTGCGATCCCCTGGCGTCTTGAAAGCTGACGATCGTATCGCGGGGCTCGACTCCAAGCGTCGTACCGTCGATGCGCGAAGCAGACGGATGGTGGTAATCGCCGCCGTCGCAAAGGAATTCGTCACGCGCCACGATCGGTCGATCGGGGATCTGAATTTTCGCTCCCACCGGCCCGCAGGGAAGCCCGCACGGTTGCTTCGCATTGGGCTTCAAATAAGGGCATGGCGAATCAGCAAACGTGACGATCGATCCCCCTTTTTCATGTTCGAGTTCGTCGATCGCCGGCGTTCGGCTCCCCATCTGAACGATCGCCATCACGCGACCGTATGCCGACGCGATCCGGAGGGGATTCTCCGCGGAGGTGACGGTCTCGCGGGGGATCTCGTATTTGGGGGGGTTGAGCGTGGTCGCTTGTTCGGGCTGTTCGAGATATACAACCTGGGTGACGAATCGCGCGTGATCGAGCGCGTCGTCGATGTCGTCGGGTCCGATCACGATTCGAATCGGGAACTTACCGGGATCGATGTTGTCGGGTCGATGCAGATGACCGATCACCTCGACGATCGGATAAAGCTCGGCGCCGGGGCGTTCGGGAAGGTTCGTGAGACGAAGGCGATACGCGAAGCCGACCCGCAAACCGACCGTCGCGGCGCCCTGACCGTCGCCTTGCGGAACGGGTTCGGGATTGGGACTGAGGATTTCGAGCTTAACCCCATCGGGAATGGTGAATCGGACGACCTGGATCTCGTCGGGGAGCTTGGCTTTCGGTTTCTCATCGGCGTTCGGCTTCACCTCCGCGGTTCCGACGCGATTCGACACGGCCGTGCCGACGGGTTCGGCGGGCGATTGCGGAGGCTCGGCGACGGGCTCGGATTGTACGAGTGTATTATGATTTTCATGATTGAGAGCCGGCGCGGACGCGTTCTTGGCTGGCTCGATCGCAGCCGAGGCCGCGGGGGCTTCGATTGCGGGGGGGGGCTCTTGGGCGAGGCATGGAACCGCGAGCGCCGCGAACGCGAGCACGCCGGGCGTCAACAGTCGTAGCCGTGTCGTCACGACGGAGAGTGAGCGGTCCGTACGCCCGCCGGGGTCGGCGGGTTCGGCGTCTTGGGGGAACGGCGGATTCGGCGGGAGCCGATTCGGGTCGAGTGGGAGCCGAGTCGCTCGTCGCGACGACCATCCTTGTCGGCGCATCGGATTCGAGCCTCCGTGGACGAAATCGAGAGAGAAAAGTTGGAAACAAGCCGAACCGTGAAGGTCGATTTCACTCACGTGTTCAATCGGTTTCGGCGCTTGTTCAAAGATACAAGGATTCATGACATACCGACACGAAACGAAGCGTTGCTTTAAAGGGTTGAAGATGCGATCGGATCGGGGGCGATCACGAAGGATGAAGGTTGGGCGGACTCTCGGGCCTTCGCGTGAACGAAAGCCCGAGAGGCGCTTGGTGGACTGACGATTACTTGGGAGCGTCGGCCGGGGGCGCGGCTTTCTCATCCTCGGCGGGAGGAGTGGGCTTAGCGTCCGGGGCCGGAACCGCTTCGGCGGGCGCCGCGGCGGGATTCTCGACCGTGGGATTAGTCGGGGGCGCGGCGGGTTGGGGCGCGAGCGGAGTTGAAACGGGCGCGGCTTCGTCGACCGGCACGCTTTCGGTCATGGGAGGCTGGGGCGCGACGGGAACGACCGTCATCGGAGCTCCGTTCGCCGCGGGAGCGGGGGTCGGTCCGCCCGCGCCAGGTCGTCCGGGCATCACGGGTCCGCCGCCTGGGGTTTCGAGGTCGATGGCGCCGAGCCGCATGATCAAGAGGATTGTGCCGCGACGATCGGCCTCGAGGATCGGGTCGATCCCCGGTTCCAGGCGTGTGGAGATGATCGTATCAACAAGTTGCGTGGCGAGCTCCTGGTATTTGGGATCGGGAAGGTAGATCACCTTCGTTACGAAGTTCCCCGCGGTCACCTGATCGAAGTCCTCTTCGGTGAATTGGACGGGAATCGGGTTGTGCGTCAGGAAGGCGTCGGTCGAAGGGGTCGACGGAGCGACTTCGATCGTCGGGTATAGAACGAGCCCTGGGCGGCTCGAAATGCCCGTGATCTTGAGCCGGTAGATATAGCCTTGCAAGAAGTTATAGCGCGCCGGAACGCTCAGTTGATCGGCGAGATAGAGCTTTTCGCCGTTCGACGCGGTCGTTTGCCAGCCGACTTTCATGCCCGTCGGGTCGCTGAAAAAGACCTGGCTACGAACGCTTTGGAAGCGACGTCCGGGCATTCCCGTGGCGCCGGCTCGCATCGCGTTCATATCGATCGGTCCCCCCGGAGGGGCTTCGCCCGATCTGACGACATGGCGGCGGAGGAATCGCTTCCCGCCGACATCGGGTTGACTAAAAAAGCCGCCGCCCGTCGTGGCGGCCGCCAAGAGCAGTGCCGTGATGGTATTCATGGAACCAAAAACCTCCCGCGGCCCTCCGGACCGAGACCCGTATTACCGAAGGAAATCGCGCGCAACGCGACTTTCTCCGCCGGTCGGTGAGAACGGCCATCCCATCCTGTGGTTGGTTGGACCGCCCCGCATGAAGTATCATCCTTCGGTCGAGTCCGCCCGGGTTCTCTGTTCCGTGGGCGGTTCTCGACCGGGGTTGCTTCGCGGGGCGACTAGCGATATGATCGGGCGATTGTTTCCGTACCCTTGAGAAATTGCCTATTTTCCCGCTATGACTCAAATCATTCGCATGCTTCCATTGATGTTCGTCGCGGGCGCCCTGATGGCTCTGGAAGCCGTTTCGACGGCACAAGAGCCGAAAAACGGGGCCTCGGTTCCCCAGGCGACCGCACCCGAAGACGGCGGAGCGAAAAACGCGCCGCTCAAGGACACCGGAGCGAAAAACGCGGCTTCCCAAGACGCCGGAGCGACCGCGGCGAAAGACGTCTCCGCTCCCACCGCACCGGGCCAGGCGACAAACGAACCGCCGACCGACGCCGAAAAAATCATCGACGACGCGATCGCCAAGCTCCACAAAATCCAGAGCGTTTCGGCGGACATCATCGAAAAGGTTGATATGCTCGGCCAATCGTTTGAGTTGCGGGGCGAATACCTGCTCGCGAGCGATCACCGCACGCGTCTTGAACTCAAATTAACGGGCCTGGGCGATACCAAGGGCACGTTATTACAAGTGAGCGACGGGAAAACGATCTGGGATTTTCAGCAGATCGTCGACACGATCACCAACAAACCGCTCGCTCAATCGTACCGCAAGCACGACCTGGCGCCGCTGCTCGAGAAACTTGACGACGCCGAATACAGCGCATCGGATCGAGCCGAGCTGAGGCTTAAGCTTGGTTTCGACGGTCCCGAGTCGTTGCTTGTCGGGCTGCGCAAAATGATACGCTTCGATCAAAAAGAAGAAGCGACGTTGGATCAGAAACCCGTCTGGATCATTCGAGGTCGTTGGAACAATCGAACCGCGTTGATGCTGAACGCGCTTCCGGGCGGAGCGGGAGCGCGCGAGGGCGCCCCCCTGCCCGATTACGTCCCGAGCGCGGTCTCGATCTGGATCGGTCGCGAGGACGGTTGGCCATACCAGGTTAAGCTTTCGGGGCGACGTCGCACGGCGCTCGAAATGGACTCGGACGAGCCCGCGAAAACCGCCCCCGCGGCGCCCGCCAAGCCCCCCTCGGCCGAAGACGTTCCGCCGACTGAAATCTTGATCACGTATTCCAATGTTAGTATCAACACCGCGATCCGACCGGCTCGGTTCGCTTTCACCGCGCCGAACAATGAGAAAGTCGTCGACGAGACCGCATTTTACTCGCAAATGCTTCAGCGCACACTTGAACAAATGACCGCGCAGCGTAAAGCCGAGGCCGCCGCGGCCGAAGGGGGATCGGCGCCCCCCGCCGATTCGGGTCCGTCGTTCAAAGACGCCCCGACCTCACCGCTCGACGCTCCCAAATAACGCATTCTTAATCAAGCAAGTGATCTTTTAAGAGTGATCCCACGGCCCGCTCCGGCGGCGATTGCTTTCGCGGTTCTTGCGACTTAAGTTTCGATCGACCTCGCGAACCTTCACGCTCGACCGAGCGTAAGGTTTCGAGTGGGGCTCGATATGATGCGCATGGAAGCGACGGATTCGACCGCGCCTCCGATTTTGACGCGCATGCGACGATTGTCGCGGATGTCGATCGTGCGATTCGAGCCCGGTTCGAATTCGACTTCGACGGGAGTCATGGACGATGAGACGCTCACGATCGTTTCAACCCGCTGCGCCGGAACTTCTGGAAGATCGAATCAGCACGAGCGGGTTCCCTGTTTATGAATCGCTGCCGCTCAATTCCTTCAAAAACGGCCTCGGCGGCGTTCTTCAAGGTTCGATGATCGCCCTGACCGACGCCCAGGAAGAGGGCTTTCGTTTCGGCTGGGGGGGACGTCAACTCGCTTCCGGGACGGTCGTCGTTGCTAGCTCGAATCACAATCCACGCGTTTATCTGATGAAGGCGAATTCGCTGACTGTTTGGGATTTCCGTCTAGGCCACCCATTTTTACATGTTTTTACCTCGCGTGACGTGGCCGACGGCTCGCTCGCCCGTACGGCGATCGCCGACGGTTGGCCCTGGGCCGGACAGATCGTTGATCACACGACGATCGTTCCTAAAATCAATTTACCTCTCACCGGCGAGACGAGCGGCTCTTATGTTGTGACGACGGGTTCGCAAGTCGGCGCCTTGAATATCGAGCTGGGAACGAAAGCGCTCGGAGCGGCGAATGAAACGGGAATCGTCCCGCAAAGAGGGGTCGTCTCTCCTCTCGGCGCAGTCCGGGTGAACGGAACTTTGACAGCGAACCCGTCGGTCGATTCGGGACGAATTCAAGGCGTGCTCGAAGTTCGCTCGACCGCGGGGAGCGTGAAGCTCGACGTGAACGGACCCTCGCTCGCGGTATCAAATTCAAATTCTTTCACGGAAGACGCGACTTATCAAATCGAATCGGGATCGGGAACGATCCGATTCGCGCACGGATCGGGGACGATTTCCTTCGATTTCGGCCCGCAAACACCGTCAACCGGCTCTCAGGTCGCCGCGCAGCCGGGCGAAACCGGAACCGCGAGCGTAAGATTCACGGGCGCGGGCGCGGGCCCGGCGCACGCCTTTTCGTCTCACCCCCTCGCCTGATCGCAATCACCAGATAATTTACTTACATTGATTTTAGCAACATTTTGATTATACAG
>JAKBCQ010000431.1 GCA_021807585.1 Planctomycetota bacterium
TCGGTCAACAGGTCGACGGTTTCGGGAGCCAGGCGGGTGAAGAGACCGCGATCGCGTTGCGCAGGGAATCGCAACTCGACGGGGCCCGGCCAGGCGCGTCGCGAAAGCCTTGAGCACGCGACCGAGTATTCGGGAATCCAGTCGGCGAGTTCGCCGTGCCCGCGCAGCGCGATTGTCGCGGCGCCGAGCGCGTTGGCTCGCCTCGCCTCGAAAAGCTTGGAGATCGCCTCGGGACGCGTCCCGCTCGCCGCGGCCATGTAGACCGTCTCGGTCGGCAAGCCGAGGATCTCTCCCTGAGCCAGGCACGCGACGGCTTGGTGCACGACGTCGCGGGGGTCGTCCGCGGTCGCCAGATCGATCCGCTCCGGTATCGTTCGAGGAGCGTTATTCATGAAACCGAAACGTCCTCTATCGTGTGGATCGCGCGGCGATCGATCCGGTTCGATCCGCGATCGCTCGTTCGCAGTCGAACTTAATGTATGCCGTAACGACGAACGGGGTCAACCGAAACGCCTCCGACGCGTCGCGGTCGACCCCTCGTGGTTCGCCGATCGATCGTGTGAATCAGGCGGGAATCGGCTGCTCGGACAAGCCCCTCGAATAATCGGCCGAACGATCGGAGACGATCGATCGCCGCCGCGCAAACCAGTTGAGCGGATTGAGAGCCCTCATCAGACCGTCGAGCTCGTCCGTCGTCAAAAAGACGATATATGTGGCGACACACAATTCGCCGAAGATCGGGATGTGAATCGTCAGCACGATTCCAAAGTGAAGGACGACGCCGAAAAGCATCACCCAAAACCGCGCCGAGCGAAACCAAAGCAAAAAGACGAGCGCGAATTCACCCACGATCGTCAAATATGAGGCGATGTTCACGAGCCAGACCAGATCGATCAATCCCCAGTCGAATCGCCTGATTTCTTCATTATTGATCACATAATGAAGCGCCGTTCCATTTTGCCACGTCACGCCGCCCAGCTTGAGGAACGCCGTGGTGAAATAAACGATCGAGAGCTGCACCTGAATCAGCCGGATCGACCACGCGGGGACGATCGGCTCGAAGCCTCCGCCGCCGCGCCGCGCCGCCTCGCGACGAGCGTCAAGCGAATACGCCGCGCCGCACGGGCTCAACATCAAATAAAACGCCGTGACGACGAGATAAACGTCGGCTCCATTAATTGAGCATAAATTATGATGGTGAATCATCAACATCATAAAGTAGGAGATCACGCTCATAATTCTGGTGTGCCAGCCGACGAGGAAGAGCGAGAGAGCGACGGCCGTAAGCGCGAAGAAAACGCGGACGAAGAAGGGATCCGAGTAATAATTGAGAATCGAGTAGCGGAGCGGTCCCGCGATATCGATCGAATCAAAACCGCGCTGCATTCCCTTGTTCGTCAGCCAGTAATCAAAATCGGTGGTGAGCACCAGCAAATTGAACAGCGCGATCACGCAGAAGAGGATGCGATAGATCCCCAACGGGCGCGCCGAGACTTTGGTGAACCAAAAACGATTCCAGTCATGAACGATCCTCATTGCATGACCTCCTTGAGGCTTGGAAAGCGATACCGCTCGAGCGTTTTAAACGTGGTCGCTCCCAGTGGATCCGCGAGTTCGCCCGGCTCGGGTATCGGCTTCAGGCGGAATCGGAGTTCGGCGTCGACGGGAAACGAATCGGCCGGAAGGTTCAATTCCCGAACCGCGTACCGTACTCCGCATTGCTTCAGCTCCTTCGTATCCGGTTCGCCAAAATTGTGCATATGCTTGGAATAACGGAATTTCCAGAACGCCTGTCCGACGGGCATCCCGGCGATCCTGGGGAAATCGAATTCATGGAGCAATCCCTTGTTGTCGCGAACGACGACTTCGGCCCAAGTCACCTGGGCGGGGGGGTTGGGGGCGAACATCCCCCAGGCCTGCCACATGCCGAGCGGCATGAAGTAATATTTATACACTTCCACGGTCAAGACGCGCAGCCTGCTGTGCGGAATGTTCCAGATGAAGAGCCCGACAAGGTGAATCATTATCAGCAGCGAAATCAATGTGCGCTTCCAGCGCCAAGATCGATCCATGCCTCCTCCTTCCCGATCATCTCGGCGCTTCCTCTTGCCATGCGCGATCGACGCGTTCGTCGCTCGCTCCGCACGGAGATCGGAATCACGTCGGTTGTTTCGGGGTTGAACTTGAGTCGAAACCTAATGGAGGTTGAAATTCGCGTCAATCCCGGTTTTTCAATTGGATGGAGTGGCCGAAGCGCGCGCAGAGGGGTCGATTCCCGGGAACTCACCGCTTCCAACCGCAACGCTCGCTCGACGATTGATCCTCGCCGTGAGAAATCGATTCCGACCCGGGTCACTTGAGACGGTATCGGTTATTGATCGCATTTTAAGGTTTTGAACCGCCGACGAGGCGTCGTTCCGGGCGGCTTTGCAAGTCGATCGACGATCTATTAATCTTCGTTAAAATATCAACGCATTTGAGATTGATCATTAATTCCGAGCCGATGTACGTTTCGCGCGGT
Organism: Planctomycetota bacterium; assembly: GCA_021807585.1. GTDB lineage: Bacteria > Planctomycetota > Planctomycetia > Isosphaerales > Isosphaeraceae > JAKBCQ01. The sequence continues at coordinate 2,522 of JAKBCQ010000431.1, forward strand.
CGCCTTCGCGATCGAATCATCATGTATGAGGCCGTTAAGTATGAAGTCCGCGCATCGATCGCGCGGCCTAGCGCCGAGCGGCTTGCGCCCTAAATCGCTTTCCCTTCCCGTCCTTGAGAGGATCATGGATGTCGGCGACTCGCGGAGGCGTCGACAAGCGGCGCTCGAACGCGGTGCACTCTTGATATCGGGTTTGAAAGTCGATCCAAGGTACTTTTATTTGGTTAAGCAGATAATGCTAATAAATGAACAAATTATTGAGAAGGGAACGACTGAAAAAACTTGCTTCTTTCGACGTTTTCCGAAGCGGAGTGTCGTATTCAACTTGTCGATAGATCGCGAGGATTATTGCGCTTATATTTTAAAGTACGTGCATAATCGGCTGCTTTTCAATCGCCCGTCGACATCGTAACCGTCTTCGCGACGGCGACGCTTCCATTCACTTCAAGCAACCGAAACATGTCGACGTCTTTCTCGGTTCGTCCAACACGTTTGGATTCGGATTCAACGGCATTGAGCGGCGATTGTTGTATCCGATTCACCTGAACCTTCGCCATCGATCCCAAGGATCACAATATCGTGTCATATTGAATCGAGTTTGATTCGATGATTAATCTCGCTTCCAACCACGACGAGCACGAACAAAAGAATATCAGGGTTCTTACTGGGGGTCCTCTCGGCGCGGTATTTGCCTCTTAATCGAGAGGCTCGTCGAAAACGATTTCATCGAGCCTCGCAGAGCGATCGCGCCTTGTGCGTTTCGCTTTCGCCGAAATCGGGGCGTCGTCCAAGGGACGAACGCCGCCGCTCACGACGAAACATCATCGGGCAATCTCAAGATCATTCAAATTAGTAGTTACTTCAATATGTTCACGCACCGCAAGAAACCGCTTTTTCCCGTCAAAGTGGGAGAGGTCGATCCCAAATTCGCTCAGAAACCGCTCGAACAGTTCGGGGGTCGATCGGGCGAATTCACCGCGATGACCGAGTACTTCGTGCAGTATTTCGCGTGCTCGAACCAGGGAATTCGCGAAATGCACCTCGATATCGCGACCGAAGAGTTGTGTCATCTCGAGATGGTTGGACTGATGGGCGAGCAGTTGCTCCGCAGCGCCGAACGCGTGGCCGCGTATGAGGGTACGCTCTTCTCGATGATGGGCCAAGGCCCGCAATTCGACGATTCCATGGGTAACGCGTGGACGAGCGAGGCCCGTGGAACGCCGACGGCGAGTGGCTTTTCGTCGATCGACCCGAGGATAAACTTTCGGCCAAGGTCGAAGGACCGAAACCGTGAGATCCACTTCGCGTCGAATCGATCGACGCCGCGTGACGATCGAACGACAAACTCTCGCGGCGGGGAACACGTCGTCCGCCCAACGGTCGGCGCTTCCCCCGGTCGTTCGTCGGATCGACGTCGGCCGTCGTCTCATCGATGATCATCAAGCGAATAGCTCGGAACTCGACGACCTAACGCATCGCATAATTTACCGATATGATAAAACGAGTTTTTTTAAATATTAGATCACTTTTCCACTTTCTTCTCGGTTGAGGCGCGTTGTTCGACCAGTCTGTTGAGGCTGTTTTGAAGCGCATCGCGATGGATTCTCTCGTCGTCCAACACCGCCGCGATTTCTCGACCGCTTTCGAGATCGCCCAACGCCTGGAAG
>JAKBCQ010000432.1 GCA_021807585.1 Planctomycetota bacterium
TTTCTCTCCTTCCTCCACCCAGCGTTCAATCGTCGCGATCTGCTCGGGAAGGAGCGGGTCTTGCTTATAAGGCATGCGGGGCGATCCAGCGGGACGAATCAACTCGACCAGGTAGCTCGCGTCGGGGTCGCCGGGTTCAAGAGTCAAACCCTCCCCTTGACGCCCTCCTTTGGCGAGCTGTTTAAAGTTTGTCATAATATATTTACTTTCCGACTTTTTAGGATTATGACACGCGATGCAATTTTGAACCAAGATCGGCGCGACTTCTTTCATGAAACTCGTCGCGGGACGCGCCGCGGAGTTCGGCGCGGGTTTGGCTTCGGTCTTCGGCGCGGGTTTGGCGTTCTTTGTTTCGGCGGGTTTGGCGTCGGGTTTCGCCGCGGGTTTGACATCCGTCTTCGACTCGGGTTTCGCCGCGGGCTTTTCTTGAGGCTCGGGGGCCTCGGCGGGTTTGGCGTTCTTTGTTTCGGCGGGTTTGGCGTCGGGTTTCGCCGCGGGTTTGGCGTCGTCGGCGAACGACGTTTGGATCAGGTTCGCGCCCAAGATCGTGATTGATAAGCAAATGAGAAACATAATGCGATTCATAAGCGATAAAACTCCCTCGAGCGATTGTATGCCGTGTTATAAAAGTTATTTCGCCGGAATAACTTTGACGGCGAAGCTCGCCGGCGGCGTGTCGTTATAATCTTTGTCGTTGATCTTGAACGAGATCGAGACGGTCGCGTTCGACGTCGCCGCGGCGGCCTTGGGGTCGGCGACGATCTTGAACGTGAATTCCGATGCGTTCGCCGCGACGGTCGTCGGTTCGGCCTTGAGGCCCGCGGGAAGGCCTTTGATCGTCGCGGTCGCCGCCGCGATGAACGGCGGCTTGCGCTGAAGTTCTCCTTTGAGTTCGATCGTTTGGCCCGGCTTGATTTCGATCGTCGGAGTTTTGAGCGCGATCGAAGCGGGTCGAACGACGTTCAACGTGATCGCGGGAATATCGAACGCCAGATCTTTGCCGCCGATTTTCCCTTTGGCTTCGAGCCCGATCGTCGCGAGGCCGAGTTTGGCGTTCACCGCGGCGTTGACCTTGCACGAGCCTTCGTTCGCCTTGTCGGCGATCCGGCCCGCGACAACCCCCAGACCTGGAGGAACCGACGACGCGACCGCGTTGATCGCGAGCGCTCCGTCGGCGCCCGCGTTTCGTTTGGTCGTGATCGTCACCGCAAAATCAAAGCCTTGAACAAGCTCGATCGCGTTCTCGGGAGATTCAAACGAAACGGGCGATACGCTCGTGGGAGCGATGAAAAACCCGCGCTGATCGTTGAGATTCGTCGGCGAATTTCCCTCTTTCGCATAAACAATCGTCGCGTAAGAGTCGACGACGATCGGACCCGCTTTGGGATCGGCGTTCGGTCGTTCGGCGACGATTCGAGCGTTCGACGCGGGGAACGATAGATCCGCCGCCGCGAGCGATACGACGCTCGTCGTTTGTCCCTCGGCGAATCGCGCCGGGCGGGCGATCAAACCTTTGGGAAGGTCGATCGCTTTCAGTTCGAGCGGCGAGAGATCCCCGGAACGCGTGACGGGAATCAGAAGCGTGCCGTTTCTATGTATGTTCATCTCGGGTTGTGTGAGCGCGAGCTTGAGCGGCGGGGGAGCGGGTTCGACGATCAGCCGGTACGCGTAGCCGATTCCGCCGCGGCCGACAAGTTCGTGTACGACGACTGTAATTTCGTTCGTATTCGAGGGAACTGTGAGGTTGAGCGAAGGATCGGGCGAGACGAGTTGCGGAGTGTTGGGGGCGAGCGGGGGACGCGTCGAGTCGTCCGCGGTCGCGAGGACCGAATCGTTTAAACCGATGATTTTCAGTTGACCGTCGACCGCCGAGCCCAATTCCGCGGCTTCGAGCGCGATCCGCAGGTTCGTACCCGGCTTGACCGTAACGACATAGCGATCCTCGTCTCCCGCGGGATCGATTCGGCCGTTGAAGACGACGGGAGGGACCGCGCGAACGGGGGCCGCGGCGGGGTCGACAGGCTCGCGCAGCTCGGGGTAATCGCCAAGAGCGATCGCCGAGGGCGTATCGAGATCCAACGGCGTTTCGGATGATTGAATCAAACCGAGCATCGCGGTGTTTAATTTCAAGAATTGATGGAATCGATTTGTGTCGGATATCAACGTTTGAGCGCCGATCGCGGGTCGATCGAGCGTGCCGCCGCGGAACTCGAAGCCGACGGTTTCGCCGCGTCTACCTCCCAATGGGAAAACCTCTTCGGCCAAGGGGACGGCGCCGATCGTCAGGCGATAAATCGGCCCGTTCGCTCCTTGATATTTGGAATCGGAAATCTCGACGATGTAATCGGTATCTTCAGGGAGGGTAGCGATGAGCCGCGCGTCGGTGACGAGTCCGGGAGTGTCGTCGGCCGACGCGACGAACTTACGAGCCGAGGTCGTGAGCCTGATTTCAGGATCGACCCCCGATCCGATCCGCGCGCACACCGCGTCGACGACGATCTTTTGTCCTTTTTTGCCGGGAAATTTGAAGAAATCGACGTCGGCGTCGGGAAGCCGGCCCTCGACGATTACGGGGGTCGAAATCAATTGCGCTTTGTCGAACATGCCGTTATCTTCGATCTCATCGACTTGCGGCAGCCTGCCGATCGAGAAGAGCCTGGAATTGGAAACGCCGTCGTCGGTTTGAATCCGTACGGGATAAATCCCCGCGGGAACGTCTTCGGGAACGACGATCTTCGTTCTCCACACCGATTGATCCGACTTGAGCGACGGATCGTCGGTGGTGGTGAAAGCAAACGGCGCGATCAGGCGGGGATGCCCGGCGAGGTTGTTCCCCTGGATCTGGATCGACGAGACGGCGCTCCGTTGAACCCCCGAGGGGACGATCGCGTTCAATTTGGGAGGGTCGCCGAAGGCGAAAGCTGGGATCGTCGCGACGGCGAGGACGACCGTGGGGGGTATGAGTCGATTCACAAGCGATCTCCCGATGCTGCGTGGAGCGGGCCGAGCGGTCGAATCGGACGGCGTGGTTGCGGCCTCGGCCCGGCGGGAAACTCGGCGGGAAAGCGATACACATCTATCGTCCGATGACGAGCCCGCGATGTCAAGATGCGTATGGCGGACGAATCGCGATGATCGGTAGATAGCATCACGCGGCATATTGACCCGGACCAGATCGACAGAATAGAGTATGATTTAACGGTTCAGAGAAGGATCACCCTTATCCAGCGACTATGGATAAGCATGTGAGCAAAAGCCAATCGCTCATCGAGCTTTTACAAGCGGTGAGGGATGGGAACCATTGCGCGAGGGACGCCTTCGCGTCGATGTTATTCCCGATCCTTTCCATGAGACTTCGCGCGCGTTTCGCTCACATCGAGTCCGACATGTGCGATACGGCCGCGGGCGACTCGGTGACGGCGATTCTCGATCGACCCGATTCATTCGATCCATGTCGTAATACATTCGACGGATTCGTTTGGGGTGTGGCCAAACGCAAACTCAACGATCTCGTGGTCGAGGAGCAGAGATTGAGGTCGAGATCGAAATCTCCCAAATCCGCCAAGTTTTTTTCTGAACTTGATGATCGAGAAACGGAATATATAGGGAGTGAGAAAGACAATCCCGCGGCGGAACTCGAGCGGCGAGAAAACGATGATTACTTCCGGGCGCAGGTGGAGAAGATCCGTGAGTCGATGACCAAAGAGGAACGTGAAACGCTTGATCTGATCCTTCAGGAGATCCATGACGGCGGATCCTTCGAAGCGATCTTTTCGCACCTGACGAACGATCGAGCGGAGATCTATAGGATGATCAAATGTACGAAAGCTCGTGTGATGTATCGATTGCGATCGATAAAGTTCGATCGATAAGATTGCTCTGGTAAGAGCCGGGTTGATTCATCGGACAAATCCCATGGAGAGATTCGATTCCATGAAACCGCGACGAAGGTTACGAGGCGACCGATTCAACAGTCGAAGCGGATTCGGTTGGATTTTTGGATTTCTCCTCGTGATCGGTCTGAATGGTTGCGGGTTTCAATCGAAAGCGTTGAAAGGCGAGATCTACGACGCCGGGCCGATCTTTTCGGATTCGATGCGATCGATTGAGCGCGATTTCCAAGTCTTCAACTCGACGGGTAAGATCTTGAAAATAACGAACCTGACCGCGTCGTGTGTTTGC
>JAKBCQ010000433.1 GCA_021807585.1 Planctomycetota bacterium
GCTGGCGTTCGCCCCCGCTGGCGCGGCGAATACGCGTGGGCTAATCAAAGCGCTTTTTCCTGTTGCTCCCGACGCTCTCGTTCCGGGAACTCCCGAGGCGCAGGCGTATCAGCGGTATCTGCCGCTTCCGCATCAGATCGCGAGCCGTGAGGGCGCGATTCACTCGAACTGATGCGATCGTTCTCGCGATCGAACGCCGAGCTTCAACGCCGATCGTCGATCGATCGTCGATCAGCCCCCGATCGCGACGGCGTCGTTCGGTTCGAGAGCCGCTCGTTTGTCGTCGGCGTTCCGGGCTTCGGATCGTCCCGCTTGTTCGCTTTCGTAAAGCGGACGATCGGCGGGCGAATTCATATCGAATAAAAAAATCGAGTCGTTCACACGTTTAACAAGTTTACGTGAACGCAACCAGCTCATATCATTTTGTGTATAGAGCCCCATCAAGGACGTGGCGCTTACGGCGACATAGCGGGTGTAAACGGGTAAATACGAGCCGTCGGCCGAAAGCAGTCTTCGGTTCGGGGGAACCGCGGCCGGAATTTGAGCCTCGCGATGGGGGAAGCGAATCGCGAAGATCGAGGGGCGGTTGAGCGCGCGTTCGGTGCAAACGTCGATCGTGGCCTCTTTGATTCCAAGCTCGTGGAGCGCATCGGTGAGCGCGTCGAAATCCTGTCCCCAATCGAGATTGGAATCGACGAGGTAAATCCAGCCGTTTTGGGGACCGCCGACGAGTTCGTTGAAATACGAGACGCACCTCGGCTGCGCCGCGAACGACGACCAGACGAACGCAGCCGCGGCGACGATCGTCGCCAACCGTTTGGGCCGATCGGCGAGCGATCGTTTGGTGAACAAACGCGCGACGAACGGAACGACGAGCGGATATGTCAACATAGCATAACGCAATCCGATATTAACATGACTTTTTAGCAATGTAATCCACAACAACGAGAGGGTGATGAGCAAAAGCGCGTCCCACGAATCTTTGGGTCGAACGATCGCCGCGGTTAAGACGAGCAATCCGATCAATCCGAGAGGGGTTTTGATCAACATTGCGATCGGGAAATAGCGAATCCAGCCGCGATTGCCGACCTCGCCGAGAAAATACGCCTCGTGCCCCTGCGCCTGATGGCTAACCTGTTTAAAGAGGCTGACGAGCGATGTTGGAACGGGAACGTTTGAGATATCGATCGGACCGATCGATCGCGGGATATCGAAGCGGGTGACGTGTTCGGCGACCTTCGCCACCGATAGGTGTTGGAATCCGTCTCCCATCCAGAGAATCAAGAACGCGACTGCGCCGATCGCCGCGACGGAAATCATTGACATAATTATTCGATAAAATATAGATGAATCGCGGTCGATCGCGTTTTCGCGCGGCGTTCCAGGTTGAAGCCGATCGCCCGGAGAGCTTTGGCGGGAATGAGGCGTTCGGTCGAGCGCGTCATCCGTTTGTGTGGGAGAGATCGCTTTCCAGAGGAAGAGCGCCGCGGTGATTGGGAGGAAGAGGATCGCGGTATGGCGCGTACTCCACGCCAGGCCGATCGCGATCGCGACGGCGAGGCCTCGAGTGAAACCGGGGCGTTCGGCGTAGCGAGCGAGTGAGACGACCGCCAGAAAACCGAGCGTGGTGAAGGGAATATCGCTCCCTGCGATCGACGAATGTGCGATGAATTCGGGAACGAGTGAGAGCAAACCCGCGGCGACGACTCCGATCGCGGGTCCTTCTTTGCGAGCGACGCTCCAATAAACGAGCGCCAGCAGTAAAAGACCCCATGCGGTGGCGACGGCGCGTGCGGGGGATAAGACGCGGTGCGAACGTGATAAGACCGCGCCTCGGATCGCCTCGGCGGCTTTCATCCCGCGAACGTCGCGTGGGAGCAGACCTTCTCGTCTGAGCGCCTGAAATGTGGGCCAGGCGTTGAGCAAATGGGGCATTCGGGGCGTTCCCAGCGACCACATTTCAACGTCGTCGCCGCATTGCCAGAAATAGAGCGACCGCATCAGGTGTGTCGTCTCGTCGACGGTGATCGAATCGTTCCAGGCGATTTGCAAGCATCGTGCCGAGAAGACAAAGGCGATTGTAAGCAGGCCCGCGACGACGACGAGGCGCGAGACGCCATTCTTGGGTTTCGCCTCGCATTGCGCGACGACGGTTGATTCTTCAAGCGATCGTAACGAAGTGAGTGCTTGCGGGTATTTCGGGGCCGGTGTAACTGTCGTGGGGCTCATGATGCCGCTCCTCCTTGTCGGCGCGTCAGATCGCGGGAACTTTGCGAGGGGGATCGGTCCCCGATCTCCCCCCGAGGCGTTCGCGATCATAACGCGACGATCTTCCGCAACGCAAGTCGATCAAGGCTGTTTCCAAGCGAAACGCTCGACCTCCGAGCGGCCTCGCCGAGCCTGATTCAGCGCGCGACGGCGATTTTTTCATCGTGGGCGGCGAAAATATCGGGAACGACCGGAACGCGGCGACGAATTTCATCGATGTACTGTCTGGTTTCTCGTTCGTAGTTGATGTCTTCGACGAGTTTTTGGATCTCCGCCTGAACCTCCCCGAACGGCGCCGGTCCCGCGGCCGCTCGTTTTTCGAGCCGAACGATATGAAAGCTTTTCGATCCTTCGATGAGTCGGCTCGTATCGCCGGGTTTGAGCGTGGCGAGTTCTTCGTCGACCGCCGCGACCGCGAATCCGCCGGGGAACGTTTCTTTCCACAGGCCCCCTTCGGACGCGGTCGCCCCCTGGCTTTCGTTGCGAGCGACTATTGCGAAATCCTCCCCCCGTTGTAAACGCGCGGCCAACATTTGCGCACGACTCCGCGCCCGCTCGCGCTCCGATTCCGAATCAAACCGAACCTCGATCTCGCGCCATGTGATCGTCTCGGGACGATAAAAACGTTTCGGATTTTTCTCATAAAATTCGTACATTTGTCGTAATGTGGGCTTCATTTTGTCTCGAACATGTAAATGTATTAATGTGTTCGTAACAAACATGCGATGAAAGTCTCGTTTGACGTCGTCGAACGATTTGCCTTTTTCCTCGTAGCGCTCGCGGAGTTCGCGTTCGGTCGTCACGTGTTCCTTGGAGAGCATGTTGGGAAGGACTTCGGTTTTCCAGAATTTCTCGGCGTCTTGATTGAACAATTTCTCCTTGGCGGCGTCGCTGACGAGATGATGAAACTCTTGTGAGAAGAGCGAATCTTTGGCGAGGCTGAGGAGCATGATTCGAGCGACCTCGCGGTGTTCCCAGGGGGTTAGATCGCGGACGGTTTTGCCGCGTTGTTCGGCGAATCCCGCGACGGCGATGTCGAGATCGCGGCGGGTGATGACCTCCGTGCCGACTCGTACGAGCGTGGTGTTGCCGTCGGTTTCGTCGGTCAAATGTTCGAGATCGTCGGGAGGCGCGGAGGGAGCGCGACCGTCGACCTCTTTGGTGTACGAAACGCGCGTCACCATCGGGTCGACGACGGGAGGAGGCGCCTTGACGACGGGCGTTTTGAGATTGGAATCGGCCGAGGAACTTGAAGTGGAATCGCTCGCGGCGGGGGGCGCCTCGACCGCGGGGGGAGGCGCTTCGACGACCGGCGCGGCGGGCTCGGAGGCCGACGGCGTGGGATTCGGCGATTCAACCACCGAAGCGGGTGTTTCGACCGCGGGGGGAGCGGTCTCGGTCATTCCGATCGGCGGAGTCGGTTCGGTCGATTTAGGCAGCGGCGGCAAAGGGGATGATGAATCGGGTAACGGCGGGAGCGATCCGCCGCCCACTGGTTCCGAATTCGAGGGGCTTACGGTTGGCGCCGCGGTTTCGCCCGAAATCGGCTCGGCGGCGGGCGCCGATTGCGGAAGGGGCGGCAAATCAGTAGGAGCCGACATGATTGCAGATTGATTTGTTTGAGGCGCCTTCCGAACCGATTTCGAGCCCGGAGGAGCCGCTTGCTTCGTTCCGCCCGGCGAATTCGATCCGGCGCTCGCATTCGCGATCAAAGAACGATTCGCTTCGGGAAGCGGGGGAAGATCGGCGTTCGGCGCAACGCTTAAAGGCGCACTCATATTAGGAAGCGGGGGAAGATCGGCGTTCGGCGCGGCACTTAAAGGCGCACTCATATTAGGAAGCGGGGGAAGATCGGCGTTCGGCGCAACGCTTAAAGGCGCACTCATCTCAGGAAGCGGGGGAAGATCGGCGTT
>JAKBCQ010000434.1 GCA_021807585.1 Planctomycetota bacterium
CGTGGTCGGCAGCGGCGTCCATGTCGTAAAGCTCTTCGGCGGGTTTCTCGCCCCAAAACCGCGCCGTTTCGGGAGTGAGCTTCCCCTCGGCGGCGAGCCTCGCCCACGATTGATATCCGCGAGCCTTAAACATGTATTCAAGAGGCTGCACGTAAGGCAGATCGGGGCGGAAGTTACGGATATAAAGGAATCGCGAGTCGGCGACCGAGCGCATCATGTCGTAGCGTTCGTCCATTCGGTCGCGGGTGACGAAGACGAACTCATTGGGAGGGGCCTTCGCCGGTCCCGCGAAAGCGCGTCCCTGCATATATGAGGGGATTTTCACTCCCGCGAGCGAGAGGACGGTGGGGGCGAAATCGACAAAACCGACCGGTTCCTTGATGCGAGTTCCCGGCGCCGCGGGGGCGAGCCGTCGCCATTTCGGCGGGAAATAGACGATCAACGGCACGTGCGTGCCGCTTTCCTCAAGAAAGCGTTTGCTGCGCGGCAAGACGCCGCCGTTGTCCGAGTAATAAAAGACGATGGTGTCGTCGGCGAGCCCCGCTTTTTCAAGATCGCGCAGCTTGGCCGCGATTTGCTCGTCCATCAGCCTTATATGATTATAATAGCGCGCCCAATCGGCGCGGATTTCGGGCGTATCGGGTTGATACGGGGGAATTCGTACGGTCGCGGGGTCGATCGGAGGGAAATCGAGCGGAAGCTCCCGCTCGGGAAAAAGCCGGCTCTCGTGCGTAACCTCGTGATTGAAGACGCTGAAAAAAGGGACGCCGGGTTCGGGGCGATCGCGCCAATGGGCTTTCCCGCTCGACTCGTTCCACGCCTCTTTGAGATTGATCGGCGCATTGTAATCGGTTTTGGCCTGATTCGAGGTGAAATAACCTGCGTCGCGAAGGAGCGCCGGGAAACCTTTGAGCCATGGTGGAATTTTTCCTTGCGCTCGCATGTGTTGAGCCGGGCCGCACGTCGCCGCGTACATCCCCGTGATCAATGTGAAACGCGACGGAGCACAAACCGGCTGCGCGAAGCAGTGTTCATAAACCACGCCTTCGCGCGCCAGCTTATCGAGCGTCGGGGTATGCGCCTGTCGGTCGCCGTAACAGCCGAGGAATCGGCCGTTGTCCTCGCTGACGAGCCAAAGGATGTTCGGTCGCGCTTCATCGGCGCCACGAGCGACGACGCTTATAACGAGAATCGAAGCAATGACGGCGAAACAGCGACGATAATCGATACCGTGGTTTTTCATGGTTCCGGCTTCGTAATACGGGGGGAAGGAAACGTCGAAAGTAACCGAACCGAAGTGACGGAACAACGGGCGGAGCGAGAGAAAAGCAGGTCGTTCGAGCCGTAGGTCGCGATCGGTCCCGCTCGGCATGGAACCGGAATTCGACGACGAACTGGAGTGATCGAGAGCCGCGAGCGACGACGCTCGACTCAATACTTGCAATATTATTTATATATTTTTATTCTTTTTTCGTTCGCCTGAATTCGTGCGATTGATGGCCGATTATCGCGGGTTTGATTGCGCCGCGCACCGGCCATTTCAGGCGCAAACGCGTCGATCGACTCGCGATTTTTGGCCAGGGTTTTCGTTTTTTGTAATTTGGGTAATTTTTGTTGGCATGTCGCGTTTGATGCATTATTATACCCAGTGTCGAGAGGCGAGGTTCGCCAATCCCTGATGATTACACGATCGGCTCGTGTGAATCGGAGCGTACTCGGAAGCGAGGGCGTTCCGCTTGTTCAGGCCGATCTCGGCGCCGATTGAGCCGCTTCTGGAGCGGCGAACCGTCAGCCCCACGATCGACTTTTTTTCGATGTTCACCCGAGCGTCTCGGCGCCGTCCGCCCGAGAGAGTTCGACGGATCGTGCTTGTTCACCAAGACGGTGAGCGGGCCGATTCTCGTCGGATTCGCGCCTACTTCAATCGTCGACGCGATCACCGCGTGTCGAGCGAATCGGCGCCGAATCATCGACGAATCGTCGCATATGAACCCTACTTGACTATTCTGAGATCGCAACCCGGATTTTTCTACCTCGGCGAGTCCCGACGGATCGAACCATAACGCCACGGAAGTGAACTTTCACGATCCGATCCAATCGATCGGATACGGATAGACATGGTGCGCGCCGCGAATCCGCACGATCGCGATATTCCACCCGGCGTAGCGACTTCCAAGGATCAGCACCATGTCGAAGAGCGAGTGGCGTCGGTTGTTCACCCGGAAATCCCGGAGCCGTTCCAATCGATCGACGATTTCGACGAAATCGATCCCGATCATCCCCCGCTTTGAACTGCTTGAGGATCGCACCCTCCTCGCGGTCAACCCGACTCTTACAAACGGAGTGCTCAACATCAGCCTCACCGCCGCGGGGGACGCCGCGACCGTTTCGCTCTCGGGTTCAAATATCGATATCTTTGACGGAACCACGCATACCGATTTCGCCGCGACGAAAGTCGTGTCGATCGTCGCGCAAGGGAATAACGACGCCGGTCAGAGCGTGACGTTTAATAGTTCGATCGCGCTTTCCCAGCCGCTCGCGACGTCCGAACTGACGACCGTGACGTTCAACGGCGATTACACCGCGGCCTCGGCGAATCTCGCCGCGGGAACGATCGACTTCAATTCGGGCGCGATCCTCTCGACACGCGATATCGCCTCGGGTGGAAATCCCGTCACGGCGCCGTCGATCGGTAATTCGGGATCGATCACTCTCGCCGCGACCGATATCTCGATCACCTCGGCCGATCTCCTCGCGGGCGCGAGCGGGCTATACACCGCGGGTAACGTTTCGGTCTCGGCGGCGACGTCGGCGACCGGCGCCTCTTCGACCGTCTCCGCGGCGCTCAACATCTCCGGCGGAATCATCACCGGCGGCAACATCACGCTTGATGATTCGTCGTCGGTGACTGCGCAATCGGGAGTCGGATCGGGATCGGCGCTCAGCGTCGCGACGATCAACGAGCAATCGAACGCGACGATCTCGATCTCGGGAGCGTCGCAAATCAGCGCGAGCGGCAACGTCTCGATCGCCGCGGCGTCGTCGGTTCAAACGACCGCGCTCGCTTCGGCGAGCTCGACCGGAGGAAGCACGGGCGCCGACGCCGCGATCGCGACGTCTCAAATCCAAAGCTCCGCGCTCACTCGGATCACGGGATCTACATTAATCACCGCCGTCGGGAACGTGACGATCGCGGCGACCAACGACACCGGAATCGTCACCACCGCCGACGGTACGACCGGGGGATCGACCGCCGCGGGAGGTTCGGTCGCCTACGCGCTCGTGAACGATTCCACAAACGCTTACGTCGACGGCTCGGCGGCGATTTCCGCGGCGAACGTCGCCCTCGCCGCGACCACGACCTCGAATGTCGCCACCTCCTCGAAAGCGACCGCGGGGGGCGCCACCCAAAACGACCCCTCGACCCAATCCCTCCTCACCCAATACAAAGCCAAAACGTCGGGCGGAAACATCAACATCGCCGGATCGATCGCCGTCACCGATCTGACACAACTAAATCATGCTTATATTACGTCGAGCTCGCCGATATCGGCGACGGGTACGCTCTCGATCGCGGCGTCGTCCCCCGTCGGCTCGACCGCCTCGGCCGACGGATCGTCGGTCGCGGGAACGACCGGAGTCGGCGTCGCCGTCGGAATCAACGTCGTTCACGCGTCGAATCAGGCCGATATCGGCGGAAACGCGAACCTCGACGCCAAAACGATCCAGGTCCAGGCCCAAACCCCGGGATCCGACGCCTTCGCGGCTCAAGCGACCTCGGGCGACGGCGCCACAAACGTCGGAGTAGCGGGAGCCCTCGCCCTCGACCTCGTCGCCGAGTCGAATCAGGCGCTCGTCGACCAAGGCTCATCCATCAATGTTCATAACGCTAATCTCGAACTCTCGGCGTCCGACTCCGCGTCGCACACCGTCTCCGCCCAACCGATCAACGGCACGTCCCCCGCCGGAAAAGTCGGCGTGGGGGTGTCGGTCGCGGTCGCGATCGTCAACGACTCCGTCACGGCGCAACTCGCGAACGGAGCCACGCTTACCGGCGCAAACAATCTTTCACTCACGTCTTCGCTCACCAATAACGTGACGACGACTTCGCAGATGGGCGCCGCGGGGGGTGTCGCGGTCACGCCTTCGGTCGCAATCTCGATCGTCAAAGACAAC
>JAKBCQ010000435.1 GCA_021807585.1 Planctomycetota bacterium
CGGCGACGATCGCGAGCGCGTGAACGCCCCGGCGATAAGCCGACGGTCTCGATTCGATTTCAACCACGGTCGAACGATTCATGATCATTCCAACAATCAATTCATCATGTCGGATCGACGAGTTTATTTCGGTGTGACGCGCCGGGGACGCTCGTTTGAAGCGCCCCGGCGGTCGTGAGCCGTTGCGGTTTCAACCGTGGCCGAGATGCGCCGTCGCCGCGGCGAGCTCGGGAGACAGTTGCTCGGTTTGGGGCAAATAATCTTTGTCCAAACCGGGAAGGCTGTACTCGTAGGGAGGGTTGTAAACCGTCGGGATCGTCTCAAAGTTGTAATGCGGCGGCGGCGACGGCGCCGTCCATTCAAGCGTGTTCGCGTGCCAGGGATTCGTGGTCGCCTTGGGACCCGCGATCAGGCTCGAAATGAAATTATAAATAAGCAACAATTGAGCCGCCCCCAGCATGATCGCGCTGTACGTCATGAACTGGTTCATACCGATAATTCCGGGATTGTTCAAATAATCAAACCCGGTGTAATCGGCGTAGCGCCTCGGCTGCCCGTGAAGGCCGACGATGTGCATGATGAAGAACGTGCCGTTGAACGCGATGAACGAGAGGAAGAAGTGAACTTTCCCCAGTTTGTCGTTCATCATCTTGCCGAACATCTTGGGGAACCAATAATGGATCGCGCCGAAGATGCCGAACATGCTGCCGCCGAACAACACGTAGTGAATATGCGCCACGATAAAATACGTATCATGGATGTGAATATCCACGGGGGTCGCGGCCATGAAGATTCCCGACAAGCCGCCGATCACGAACATCGCGACAAAGGCCATCGCGTTGAGCATCGGCGTCGTGTACTGAATCCGCCCTCCCCACATCGTCCCCAACCAGTTGAACGTTTTGATCGCCGACGGAAGCGCGATCATCATCGTCGACAGCATGAACGTGGCGCCCAAAGCCGGATTCATACCAGTTTGGAACATATGATGTCCCCAAACGATGAACCCGAGTCCCGCGATCCCCGCGATCGCGAACACCATCGGCTTGTAGCCGAAGATCGGCTTGCGCGAGAACGTCGCGATCATGTCCGAAACCATCCCCATCGCGGGAAGGATCATGATGTAGACGGCGGGGTGCGAATAGAACCAGAACAGGTGCTGCCACATCAGCGGAATTCCGCCGCCGACCCCCGACGGTCCGTTTGCGACCGACCAATCATAAGGAGTGAAAAAGTTCGTGCCGACGACGCGGTCGAGCAATTGCATGATCAGCGCCGCGGTGAGAACGGGAAGCGCGAACGCCTGCAAAGTCGCCGTGATGAACATCGCCCAAACCGTCATCGGCAGCCGGAACATCTTCATCCCGGGGGCGCGAAGCATGATAATTGTCGTCATATAATTAACCGACCCCATAAGCGACGAGATGCCGACGCATAATAGGGCGATCAACCATAACGTTTGCCCGAACTGCGATCCGGGATCGGACCAGGGGGTGTTCGCCAGCGTCGGATAGCTCGTCCAGCCCGCCGCGGGGGCGCCCACCAGGAACGAATACGAGATGATGATGAACCCGGGCCACATCACCCAATAGCTGAACATATTCAACTTGGGAAAGGCCATGTCGCGCGCGCCGATCATGAGCGGAATCAAAAAATTCCCGAACGCGCCGTTAAGTAAAGGAATGATCACGAAAAAGATCATGATCGTCCCGTGCATCGTGAACAGTTTGGTGTAAACCTCGGGAGGAATTCTCGATCCGTAATCGGCCCAAAGCGTGCGGCTGAGGATCGGCACCGACGACCACGGCCACGCCATCTGCCAGCGAATCGCCAGCGCCAGCAGGCCGCCGATCACGAAGAAAATCAGACCCGAGAACATGAACTGAAGGCCGATGACCTTGTGATCCTCGGAGAAGACATATCGACGGATGAAGCTCATCTCATGACCGTGGCCGTGATCGCCGTGCGCGTGATCGTTCGCGGGCGAGCCGTGAGAATCGCCGTGCGCGTGTTCGGTGTTCATAAGGATTGTCCTCCCTTGTTTTCGACGGCCGCCGTCGTCGTTTTGGCGGATTTAAGCCGGTCGCGATTTTGTTCCTTGAGCGATGTTGTGACCCATTCGTCGAACTCGGCCTGCGTCTCGTGGACGACGACCTTCGATCGCATTTTGTAATGGCCCCAGCCGCATAGCTCGGCGCAAACGAGCTCGAAGGGGTGTTCCGAGGTCGAAGCCGTGTCCGAATCGAACCAGACGGGAATCGTCATTCCCGGGAGGGCGTCTTGTTTGATTCGCATTTGAGGAAGAAAGAACGAGTGGATCACGTCCTGCGATTTCAGATAAATCAAAGCCGGTTTTCCCTTGACGAAGTGCAGATCGTTGACCGTGTGCAGATCGTCGGGGGTGTGCAGTCGACCGTCGGGGCCGGGATACACCATCAGCCATTGGAATTGTCGCGCGCTCACCTCGGCGATCGGCTGAACGCGCGGCGCCTCCGAGCGGAACTTGATCTTCGTCCACGTCCCCATCTGGTAGAGCGCGATGAACACCAAAATTCCCGCCGGAATCACGGTCCAAACGATCTCAAGCCGCTGACTTCCATGCATATACTTCGCCTTGCGACCGGGGGCGTCGGCGAATTTCCACGCCGCGATCCCGAAGGCGATCGATACGCCGACGAACGTCAACCCCGTGATCCCCATGATCAGCTCGAAGAGATGATCGACCTCGCGTCCCGTCGTCGAAACGTTCGGCGGCAGACGCCAATTGGGATCGAACGGAGCGTAAATGCAGACGACGACGGAAAGAACCGCCGTCACGATGTACAAAAGACTCCAGTTACGCACGCGATGACTCCATGAATCGTATCGGTTGATCAAAAGCTTGAGGGTATGTCGATATCAAGTGAAATCGGGCTAATCCCGACTCGGCTTGATCTCATCGCCGCTCCGCCTCGCGCTCGATCCCGACACGATCAAAAATAATGACATCGATCAATCTCTGATTTCTCATTGGTTTAACGCGTCGATCCCCGTTGACGGGGGGATCGATCGGGCCGATCGTTCAGCGCTCGGCGACCGCGGCAGCGGGGGCCGGGCTCGCGGTTTCGAGCATGTTCGGGTCGTACGGCAATTGGATCACGAAGTTGACCAGATCCCAGATTTGGTCGGGCTTGATCGCGCTCGCGTGTCCCGGCATCTTGGCGCCGTTGATTCCGTTGGCGATCCGCCAGTAAAGATCGATCGGCCGCCTTCCCCCCTTGTACCGACCCAACGTCAGATTCGCCGGACGGAGCGGGTTTTGCCAGTCGTCGAGCGATTCGCCCCACGCCTTCTTCACCTTCGCGGCGTATTCCTTCTTGGCGATCAAGGGGGGAACGTCTTTGGGATTCTTGGCCTCTTCAATCTTGCCCTCGTGCTCGAAAATCATGTGTTCATAAAGCTCATCGATCGCCTCGTCGATCGATTTCTCCCAAAACACGACTTTATCGAACACGGTTTTATCGACGAACGAGGGACCGTCGCCGTGCGCTTGCGCCCCGTGGCACGCGACGCATTCAACCTTTCCGCCCGTTTTATTGAGCCCCAGGTAAAGCTCGCGGCCGCGCTTCACGCTCGCCTCGGTCGCGGGGACGCGGGCGACGGGTGGATCGACGACGAGGTTCGTCGCCTGATTCCACTTGTTCGCAACGACTTTGGCGGTTTCGAGACCCACCTCGTCCGAAAGCTCGGTCGCGGCGTCCTTCTCGTCGACCGTCGACGCGATGTCGATCAGGCCGAGCTCGGTTTCACCACGCATGCTTAAAAAGATGATATATTCAACAATTTGATCGATCTCGTCGGCGGACATCATCGCGTCGAACGCCGGCATCGACGTCCCCGCGATGCCGTAGAGGAGCGTTTTTCGCAGGTCGTCGCGGGTCGGTTTGTTCAGCCCGGTCGATGTGAACTTGAAGATCCCGGGGCGATAATCACGCGGTCGCGGGTATAAATAGGGAGCGGTCGGCCCCGCTCCGTCCCCCGAAACGCCGTGACAATGCAAGCAATGCCGACGATAAAGCGAATAGCCGCCGTGTTGCGTCTTGACCGATTTCTTCCCCGTGATCGAATCAACGACCTCGTATTTGACCTCGCGAACCTTCTTTCCCTCTTTCACCAGGTTGGCCAACGACGTGCC
>JAKBCQ010000436.1 GCA_021807585.1 Planctomycetota bacterium
GATGAACGAACCGAGCGATCGAAAGAACACGAATCGCAGGTCGAGAGCGCAGCGGTTGATCGAGATCGAGGAGAGATCGTGGGCGAATCGTCCGATGCGAGCGTCTGGAAAAACGTCGTTCGACTGGCGGGACACGCCGACGTGCGCTGGCATATCTGGATTTTTCTGGCGGCGATCGGCGGGCTCGAGATCGAACTCGTCGTTTACACGCTCTATTATCCCGTTCGCGCCTTGGCGGGCGCGATCGCCAGGGAGGGAGCGAAGCCGTGATCGACCCGGCGGATCAAAAACACCATCAAGCGAAGATATCGGTGTTGATAATCGCCAAAAACGCCGGCGCGCTTTTGCGCGAATGCGTTCAATCGGTCCGTTGGGCGCACGAGGTCGTGGTGATCGTCGACGATTCGAGCGACGACGACACCGAGGCCGTCGCGCGCGAAGTCGCCGATTTGGTCGCGGTGAGACAATTCGACGACTTCGCGTCGCAACGCAACGCGGCGCTCGCTTTAGCGAGCGGCGACTGGGTCTTCGCGATCGATTGCGACGAACGCGCGTCCGCCAAACTCGCCGCCGAAATCGGCTCGGTCACGACCGGCGAACATTCAGTCGGCACGCAAAATCATACGAACGATATCACGAAATATCACGGTTATCGCGTGCCGATTCAAAGCGTGATCCTCGGCAGAGGCTTCGGTTATTCGGGAACGCAGTACGACCTGCCGCTACGGCTGTTTCGCCGCGATCAAGGGAGGTGGACGGGGAAGGTTCACGAAACCGTTTCAATCGAAGGACCGATCGGAACGCTCAAACACGCGATCCACCACAAAACAATTCCTGACATGAAAACATTTTTGGATAAAATAAATCATTATACAACTCTTGAAGCGCGGGCGCGATTCGCCGCCGGGCTTCGGCCCAGGGGGATCGAACTCGCGTTCCGTCCGGTTTGGACGTTCCTCAAGCTTTATCTGTTTAAACAAGGATTTCGCGACGGAATCGAGGGGTTCGTGTTCTGCGCGATGTCGGGGGTTTCGGTCGCGGCGCGGCATTGGAAGCATCGCGAGCTGGCGCGCTCGGGGGGCTCGACATGACGCACGTCGTGGATTTCGAGGCCGCGGTGGCGCGGCGGTTCGATGATCTCGCCGAGCGGTTCAAAAGCGAGGTCGCGCTCGACGACCCGCGGCTTTGCGCCGTGCTCGATCGGATCGGTTCGCCGCGCGGCCGCCGAGTTCTGGATCTGGGGTGCGGCAAGGGGCGTTTCGCGCGTCGGCTCGTCGAACTCGGCGCGGAGGTCGTCGGCGTCGACGTGTCGTCGCGGATGCTTTCCTGCGCAAGCGGAATTGATCGCGTCCGCGCCGCGGCGTCTCGCCCGCCGTTTCGATCTCGCTCGTTCCAGGCGATCACCGCGATCGAATCGTTTGAACATATTGATCGATTGGAGCCCGTTCTCGATGAATGCGCACGGTTGCTTTCGCGAGACGGCGTGATGATCGTGATCGATAAGAACCTTTTTTCACTGAACCTGAAACGTCCGTGGCTGCCGAACGCGGTCGTCAATGCGATCGATCGTCGCCGCGGCCTGGCGATGTATCCGGCGGGTTATCCGGCAAGCGAACGCTGGTTTGTACCAGCCCGGCTTAATCGTTTATTGGCGCAACGATTTGAGCGAACGAGCTTCGAAAGTTTGCTCTTGCGCGAAGAGCGCGATCGCTTTCCGTTTCGACGATTATCCTGGACTCGGCTGATGTACGTTTGGTCGGCGCGGCGGCCGAGGGGAGGGGGGTGAGCATGACATACGAACGCGAGCTTCCCGAGCTGCCGCTTCTGTTATGGAAAACGCCGCCGGGGCTGGAACTGATTCTGGCGCAAGAAGGGATCGCGTATGAGCGGTTAACCGAGGCGAATCCGTTTTCGTTCCACCGCGGTCGTTTCGTGCTTCATGACGCTCGTCGCGCATCGGCGTCGTGCGTGCGCGCGATCGCGGGATCGCGGCACACGCTCATCGATATCGACATGTTAAGAAAAGGGAAAAGAGTTGATCCATTCGCGGCGATCGTCGACCGTGAAGGGGCGACGGTTCGGCGGAGGATCGGCGGGATCGACGTGACCGAGCGCGTTTCGAGGCGTTCGAAAGCCGCGATTCGGCGGGGGCTGCTCGACGCGATTCGCGAGCACGTGAAGGCGGGGGGGGGCGTGTGGGCGCGGATCGCGGCGTATCCCTACCCGTATCGATCGGCGTTCAATTTTCGCGTCGACCTCGACGAGCCGAATCCCGACGATTACCGCCGTTTCGCACAAAGCCGAAAACCGATTGAAGATTGTACGACACACTATATATGCACTAATGCCTATGGCAAAGATAAAGACGTGCTTGCGGATCTGGCGGGTCGAGATTCGCAATCGCACGGGCATTATCATCATGTGTACCGAGACGAGCGGGCGAATCGGCGGAATCTCGAGCGAGCTCACGATCTTTTGACCGGGGCGGGGATTCGCGTGTCGGGGTTTGCGGCGCCTCACGGCCGCTGGAACGAGGGGCTCGGCAGGGTGGTTGAGGATTTAGGATATTTGTATTCGTCTGAGTTCCAACTGGGTTACGATGATTTTCCATTTTATCCGTATTTCGACGGTCGTTTTTCGACCGTGTTGCAGGTTCCGATTCATCCGATCTGCGAGGGGCTTTTTTTTGACGCGGGGGTGAAATCGCCGGGTCGAATCGTGATTGATCATTTTCGCTCGGTGTTGCGGGCTCGGATCGACGCGGGAGAACCCGCGTTCTTATATGGACATCCGGAACGCCGATTGGCGCGGATTCCCGAACTTCCGCGGGCTATCGCCGAGGCGCTCACGGGCGAATCGCTCGTCTGGCGCACGACGACGACCGAGTTCGCCGCTTGGTGGCGGAGACGCAGCTCTCTTAAGTGGTCGCTGATAAGACTGGAATCGGGAGCTTACGAGGTTCGATTCAGTACATGGGATTCATCTGATCCGATTGGGCTCGAGATCGTCCGGGGCGAACACGTCGCCCGCGCGCCGATCGCGAATCGCCGCGTTCCGTTGAGGCTCGATCGGCTCGCGTATGAGCGTCGCGCCCGCCGCGCCGATTCCCCCAAGCCCGTCGTCGTTCGCGGACCGATCGGCCTCAAGGCCGTCGTCCGAGCCGCGCTCGATTGGGAAACCGTGACGCCGATCGACGAGATCCCCGCGCGATCGCTCGCCGGGATCGTCAAAAAACACCTCCGGAAACGCGCCGACCGAAATCAATCGACGAAAAACAAAGGATGATATTAAATGCATAATCTAATGGATATAAATATCACGGGACATAAAGAGATTGTTGCGCGTTCGGCGGATCGATCGGCCGTGCGGCGTTGGATCGAGGATCGATCACGGCGCGAGGCGGAGGGGGGAACGATCGTCTTTCACGCGGGGGGTTCGTCGTTTGATTCGATCGGCGGCGGGGAATATCAGCTCGTACAAACGGGTCGAGGGCTCGAGGCTCTCGGGCTCGACGTGACGCTCTGGAATCGTCCGATCGATCGCTTCGCGGGGGATCGGATCAAAAAAGCCCGGCTCGTTCACTTGTTTGGGATGTCGCACGGCGGGCTCGAATTCGCGCGCGTCGCCAAAAGCAAAGGCGTTCCGGTCGTCCTCTCGCCGATTTGCTGGGTCGAGCCGCGCGCGATGACGGAGATGTTCTTGCATCAACAATTCCTTAAAATCAAATGGGGCGCACGAAGGTTCTTTCCTCAACTTCCCGCGATGAGGCGCGATCTGCTTCGAATCGCCGACGCGATTCTTCCCAATACGCATGCCGAATGTGAGCAGTTAATCAAATTATTCGCCGCCGATCGATCGCGAACCGCGGTCGTTCGCAACGGGGTCGAGCCTCGATTCGGCTCGGCCGATCCCGCGCTTTTTCGCTCAATTTACGGCAAAGCGCCGTTCGTCCTGTTCGTGGGACGAATCGAACCACGTAAGAACCTGCATTCTTTAATCAAGGCGTGTCGATCGCTTTCGGCTTCTCTCGTGGTGATCGGCGCGGCGCCTCGCGGACGAGCGGATTACGAGGCCGAATGTCGGAGGCTCGCCGGGCAATGCGCGACCTGGCTTGGTGCGATCGAGCACGACGATCCGCTGTTGGAATCGGCGTACGCCGCGGCTCGCGTG
>JAKBCQ010000437.1 GCA_021807585.1 Planctomycetota bacterium
TCGTCTCAAGCGGATCGGGCTACGGGTTCGAAGTCCTTTCACAAGAACCCCTCCGTTGATTCGTCCGGCTAAATGGATTTACATATAACGATTTTACTAATTCAAGGCGGCTTGACGACATGGCGACCATCGAGATTCGCGACGCGAAAGGAAGAACCGAACGGCTGACGATCACGCGCGACAAGCCGTTTCTCTTCGGCACGAACTCTCATTGCGAGATCGTACTTCCCGGTCCCGGGGTTTTTCCGATCCACGGTCGGATTCGCTGGAAGAATGAACATTTTAAAGTTCAAGCATCTCCCGAGGCGGGCCGGATCGAGATCAACGGCAAGCTTTCCGAAGCGAAAACGTTTCGAATCGGTGATGAATTGCTGGCGGGGTCGACGCGAATCGTATTGATCGACGACGCCGAGGACGACGCCGAAGCCTCGCGGAACGCGTCGGGAGGACGCGCCGACGGCGCCGATTGGATGACCGACATCGAATCGGCTCGTCCCGCCGAGGCGCCCGTCGCGGCGAGCAAGCGGGCGAAAAAATCGGCCAATCCCGTCGACGCCGAATACGATCGCGTCGTCGCCGAAGCGATGGCGCGGCGGATCGAGCGAGAAAAAGCCAAAAAGGAGGAGCAGGAGAAGAATCACGAGCCGATCCTTAAGAAAATTGCGCGGATGCTCGCCTCGGCGGATCAAAAACCGGGCGAGGAACGGATCCTCACTTCGCCGCTCGTCGTCGGGCTGGCGGCCGCACTAAGTTTCCTTTTAATCATCGGCGTAAGTTTATGGTTTGTTTCGCAACGGAACGCGGCCAACAGCGCGTATTTGCAGGCGGTCGACGGGCTCGATCACGGCGATTACCGCAATGCGATTTTACGATTTGAAGATTTTATTAAGCGTTTTCCTAAAGACAAGCGAACGAGCGACGCGAAGGTTTTCCGCGAGCTCGCGAACGTGCGTCAGTTCCTTTCGACGCCGGGGCCGTCGCTGACGAACGGAGTGACCGCGGCTCGTGAGATGGTGAGAAAGGTGAGCGGGGAGACGAAATACCGCGACGTTCGATTCGAGCTCGCCGAACTTGTTCTGAAGGCTTCGGAGGGGCTCGCCGATCGAGCCAAGAGCACGACGAACCCGAAGGATTTGGACGAGACCCGCGCCGCGGTCGAGTTGCATAACGAGATCGTGGCCGATAAAGACAAGGCCGAGGTTCTAGTAAAGAAGAGTCGATTTTTGGATAAGTTGGCCGAGGCGCAGGCCGCGGTGACGCGCGCCGCGACGCGAGCCTCGGCGCTCGCCGAGATGGACGCGGGGCTCGAGAAGAGCTCGGCTGCGCGGGTGTACACGGCGCGCGACGCGTTGATCGCGGCTTATCCCGATTTAATGAACGATCGAGCCGTCGTGGATAAGTTAACGAAAGCGAACGAGTTGATCCGTCAGCATGTGAAGTTCGACGAATCGACGAAGCCCGGAGTTCACGAACCCGCGGCCGATCCGC
This sequence comes from Planctomycetota bacterium, assembly GCA_021807585.1. Classification (GTDB taxonomy): domain Bacteria; phylum Planctomycetota; class Planctomycetia; order Isosphaerales; family Isosphaeraceae; genus JAKBCQ01. The sequence continues at coordinate 1,489 of JAKBCQ010000437.1, forward strand.
TCGGCCCCGCGGCGAGCATCGCGTTTCGCGCCGGGCCCGATTCGACACGATCGACGGGATCTTCGGACCCGCTCGTCTACGCGTACGCCGACGGCTTTGTGTACGGAGTCGACGGGCTCAACGGAGCGCCTTTGTGGCAAACCGCGATCGGACCCGATTCGCCTTTCCCTCCCAGGGCGATCGCGGGCGAGGAGCCCTCGCTCGTCGTCTTTGACGCGAGTCGGAGCGAACTCGTTCGGCTCAACGGTCGCGACGGCAAGTCGATTTGGCGGCGGCCGATCGATCGCGATCAAATCGTCGAGGATCCTCCGCTTATTCTCGGCAATCAGCTTTATCAAACGACTGTTCAAGGGCACATTTACGTCGTCGGCTTGGCGACGGGGGCGCTCGAGGGAACTCTGAGCCTGGGGCGGAGGATCACGCGCACGCCCGTCGCCGACGAGGCCGGCCAATTCCTTTATGTGACCGCCGACGAAGCAAACTTGTTCATTTTAACACGCGATCCTCTTTCGTGCGTCGCGGTCGATTACGTGGGGCATCGAGCGGGCTCGATTCCGTGCTCGCCGGCGCGGCTGGGGCGGTATCTGATCATTGTTGAAAACTTTGAGATTGATCAAACAAGTTGGCGCGTTTATCTGATCGACGAACAGGGGGGAAAGATTCGCCCGGTGCAAAAGCTTAAGGCGAAAGGCTGGACGTGGCAAACGCCGCCGTGGGCGGGGTCGGTGATCTGGTCGATCACCGATCGTGGCGAGGCGACGGTTTATTCGGTCGGGAGCTACGACGACAAGACGCCGCTCAAACCGATCGCGCAGGTCGCCGCCGAAGCCGACGACATGGGTCCGACGTTTGGGCTGGCGCGGAACGAGCACGAGCTTTGGCGGTCGTCGTCGCGGTCGACGGGTTTCGAGGTGAACGGCGAGCGCGGCTCGGTGACGGCGGTCTGGAATCTGGGCGAGCCGGGTCCCGCGGTGGCGCCGATTCAGATCGCCGAACAGCTCGCGATCTTTACGCACGAGGCGCCCCGGCAATCGGGGACGGCGTTGTGGGGAGTCGACCCGCAAAGCGGGAGGGCTCGCTGGCGGACGTTTATCGGGGTTCCCTGGCCGCTCGAGCCGTCGCGGGTCGACGACGCGGGGATGATGACGCTCGGCATCGACGGCCGGCCCGCGCCGATCCGTCCCGAGCTTCTCACCAAAGGAGGCTTCGTCGAATTGCCGATCCCCGCGTCGGGGACGTTCCGCTTGCCCGCGGGCAAACTCAGTCGGTTGCAGGTCGGCAAGATCGCGGTGATCATCCCCGCTCCCGACGCATCACACATCTTGATTCAATCAAATCCTGATCAAAAATATCAATCGATCGATCTTCCCGCTCCGTTGAGCGCCAAGCCGTTTGTGTGGGGCGAATCGCTTTTGGTGGCTTGCCAGGACGGTCGGGTGTATTTGATCGATCCCTCGACGGGAGTTTCGCGAGCCGAGCCTTATGTCGAGCCGTTCGATCGGACGAAAACGGTGCGCTGGTTTAGCCCGGTGCGGGTGGCCGACGATTCGGTGGTGATTCCCGAGGAATCGGGTATTATCCGCCGCCTTACGCTTGTCGATAAACCGCAACCGAGGCTGGTCTCGACGGGGGAGGCGAAGCTCGGCAGTCCCGTCGTCGCCGACGCCGCGGTAGCGGGCAACATCGTCGTCGCGGCGACCGCCGACGGTAAGATTCGCACACTTTTAACTCGCGATCTCAGCCCCGCGGGGGCGTGGGCGCTCGAGGCCCGCGCCGCGGGAGGGCCTTACTCCGCGGGCGACATGGCCTACGTATACGACGCTCAAAGTCGTGTTCATGCGATCTTTAGCGACGGTCGTCGCGCCTGGACGACGTCCCCCGGAGGAGCGGGTTTCGTGGGGGCGCCGGTGGCGCGCGGCGACGTCGTTTGGCTGCTCGGCCGCGACGGCGTGCTGATTGGTTTATCGACGGCCGACGGTTCGCCGAAAAAGCGAATCCCCCTCTCGGTTCTGCCCGCTTCGGGGTTATTAAGCCTTGGCGACTCGATCGTCGTTCCCGTCGCTCCAGGTACCCTCCGCGTCTTCAACCCCTCGGCGGCTGGGATCGCCGCCGCGATCCCGAACGACTCCGATCCCCTCGCCCGAATCGGCGAGGCGACCCCGCCGATTCGCCCCGCGCAATCGACCGATCGAGGAGGACCGTGAAGGATCAAACTCTACGTAAACCAAACCATACAAGAAAGTGTTCATATTTATGATTATTATACTATCTCTCTCGTTTCGAGAGCCGTAATAGTGCGGGTTGCGCAAACAAACAATCAATTACTTAATGGCATAAGCAGTAATCGTCTCTGTTAATTCCGGTCGTCAATGAATCAAATCGATCTCATCAGACTTGTTCTTGGAAGTTTAATCGTCGGGGGCGCCGTGCGCGCCGTGGCGCGGAAGATCGACATGAGGCTCGCTCTGTTGGTCGCGGCGATCCTCCTGGGGGCGATCTCAAAAAACGTTCCGCGCGTGATCGCGATTTTTTTTCATACATTTGCCGATGAAAAATATGTTGTTCCGATTTGTTGCGCGATGGGATTCGCGCACGTGGTGGGCAAGACGGGTTGCGATCGTCATCTCGTCGAGGCGCTATTAAGACCGATCAGGCGCGTTCGATTCCTTTTGATAC
>JAKBCQ010000438.1 GCA_021807585.1 Planctomycetota bacterium
ATCGAGTTCTCGGCGCGAACGATCGAACAAATGCCGCGATGGCGCGTCGAATCGATCGATCGATCGGCGCCGATCGCGATTCTCCAAGCGACTCGGCGCACCCGAGTCTGGAGGTTTATCGACGATGTCCGAATCACTTTCGAGCCCGATCCCCAATCCCGGGGAACGCGGCTGAAAGGAACAAGCCGATCACGCATCGGCAAAGGAGATCTCGGCCAAAACCCCAGGAACCTCCGCGAACTCGTCGCCGCCCTCCGACGCCAATCGTAGCCGAGGCGATCAAACATGAATATCTTTTAGTGTAATCGTTTTTCAGATTCTAAAACCGGCGAAACTCGTACGCGGGATTGGCGGGATCGAAATCCATATCCGAGAGCGGAACGTCGAACGCGAGATCGTCGTAGCGATACATCTCGACAAGTGGAAGCGAAGCGTCGTCGTTCCCCTCGCGCCAACCGAAATTCGTGATCTGATACGGAATATACGTTTCCGGGTCGTAAAAGATCTCAACCTCGGCGTACAAATGAACCCCGTCGGGCGCGGGATGCCGGTGCAACGATCGAGGACGCCTCCTCCCCTTGAAATCGCTTCCCCAATCGAGAACCGTGACGGCTCGATCGTCGGTCAAATCAATATTTCGAAATTTTATCAGCTTCTTGATCAAATGCGCCAGTCCGGCGTCGGTGATCGGATGCCGGCTGCTCGCGAGCGCCGCGGGATGATCGGGAGGAACGACGATCCTCGGCGCCAACATCCGCGAGGCTCCGCCGAAATGCCCGATCAACTTATTATCACGCTTTCCCGCAACATAAATCACTTCCTTCCCCCGGGAAGGATCGAGATATTTGAGATAAACCGAAAACGGCCGCGATCGCACCTTGATTCGCATCGTCTCCATCGGCCCAAGCTTGCCGTCGATCCGTTCCCGCTTATGAAACAGCGCCGTGTACCCGCTCACACGATCGATCCGCTTCCCCGTTTCAAGCATCACGCGATCGAGCACGCGTTTGGCTTCCAAACCGTCGAGACGTTCGCTCGGCCAAACGAGCTGCGGCTCGGCAGTCGTGGCGATGCGATCCTCGCGACGATCGCGCTCGACGGATGTCGTTGAACCTTCGTGCGCGAGCGAGGCCGGCTTCGCGTCGTGAGCCGAATCGGCTTCGGCTTCGAGCGGCGGCGTGAAATACCAGCTCAGCGCCGCGATCGAGCAGACGACGATCAGCAGAATCGCCCCAAAGATCCGTAGCGGTCCCCCGAGACGATTGCGCCGCGCCTTCGATTCAAACGGCGAGCCTGCCGCCGGCTGAACGGACGTGCGATCGACGCTCGTTCCGCTCGGGCATTGGCCCTCGCCGTTCGGAATAGGATCGAGCTTTTGCATGGGTGGATCGTCTGGAGTCCGAGGCCGGAGCGAGTTAAAACCGTTCGCCGGGCGTGAAGTCGATCGCTCGATCGCTCGATCGCTCGATCGCTCGATCGCTCAATCAGTCTATTGAATTTGACCCGCACGATCGCCGCCGTCAACCGATCCTGGAAAAATCCAAGGCGAATTCGAGCAAGCGCGGCGGGGCGACGCACGCTCGCGCTCTCGAATCAATCCCCCTTCGATCGCCGCGACACGATCACCCATGGCCTTTCGCAAGCGATTCCACGGTTTTCGAGGTCGCTCGAAGCCGCGGCCACTTTCCTTGAGCCGCTTCGTTTCTTACGATAAGAACGTTGCGGCGAAGAGAAGCGTATCGTTCGGGAACCCTGCCGGCTCGTCGAATCGCCCCGGCCGTCGTTCGACGGATCGAGACGGCGCGATTCCCACTTGAGGTGTAATGCTTTTATGAATATGACTCAAATTGAAGCGGCTCGGCACGGCGTGACGACGCCCGAGATGGAATTCGTCGCGGCGCGCGAGCGGCTTTCGCCCGAGCTTGTACGGTCCGAGACGGCGCGGGGTCGGATGGTGATTCCGGCGAATCGCGAGCATCTCAAGCTCGGGCTCGAGCCGATGGCGATCGGGATCAAGGCGAGGTGCAAGATCAACGCCAACATCGGCAATTCGGCGGTCACCTCGGATATCGACAACGAGCTCGCCAAGCTCCGGTTGTCGGTCGAGCTCGGCTCGGACACCGTGATGGATCTTTCGACCGGAGGGAACATCGACGCGATCCGCGCGGCGATCATCGCGCACAGCCCCGTTCCCGTGGGAACCGTGCCGATTTATCAAGCGATTCAAAAGGTGAAGAAGGTTGAGGATCTAACCGAGGTGGATTTCCTTGATATGGTCGAGCACCAGGCGCGGCAGGGTGTTGATTATATGACGATCCACGCGGGGGTCCTTCGCGATCACGTTCCGCTCACCACGCACCGGACGACGGGGATCGTCTCGCGCGGCGGGTCGCTGATCGCGCTTTGGATGATCGCGCATCAAAAGGAAAACCCGCTCTACACGCGATTCGACGACCTCTGCGACATCATGCGCGCCTATGACGTTACATGGAGCTTGGGGGACGGCCTGAGGCCCGGTTCGATCGCCGACGCGTCCGACGCGGCGCAATTCGCCGAGCTCCGCACGTTGGGCGAACTCACGCGCCGCGCCAGGGCGCGGGGATGTCAGGTGATGGTCGAGGGACCGGGACATATCCCGATGGATCAGATCGCGCTCAACATGGAACGCCAGGCGATCGAATGCGACGAGGCGCCGTTCTATGTGCTCGGTCCGCTCGTCACCGATATCGCTCCGGGTTATGATCATATCACTTCGGCGATCGGCGCGGCGCTCGCGGGTTGGCACGGAGCGAGCATGTTGTGCTATGTCACGCCCAAAGAGCATCTCGGCCTTCCCGAGGTCGACGACGTTCGTCAGGGGGTGGTCGCTTATAAGATCGCGGCGCACGCGGCGGATCTGGCGCGGCGGCGACCGGGTGCGCGGGATCGCGACGACGCTCTTTCGCGGGCTCGGTACGCGTTCGACTGGGAGTCTCAATTCAACCTTTCGCTCGATCCCGCGACGGCGCGGCGAATGCACGACGAAACGCTGCCGCAAGACGCCTTCAAAACCGCCGAGTTCTGCAGCATGTGCGGGCCCAAGTTCTGTTCGATGCGCATCACCGAGGATCTCCGCGAGCTCGCGGCGAAATCGGCGGACCTGGTTTCGATCGGATCGGTCGAATCGTCGGCCGTCTGAGCCGTCACGGATCGGTCGGAACGTTAACCGTTTGAGCCGTTACGGATCGGTTCGATCGTGAACCGTCTGAACCGCGATGAGTGCATGAAATCGATGCTCGAGCGATCGGCCTTCCCGACTGACGACTCGTCCCGGAAGGCCGATCATCACTTCCTCAACGATCGAACCGTTGAGACACGAGCGATCGGTTCTCCCCGATCACAATCCACGCATTCTCCCCACTCATTTTTTTCATTTCTCTGAATAACATCGTTGACGCGCGAACCTGCGTCGTGGATGATGAATTCATTCGTTCAAAACGCGACCCCAATTCGATCTTCAATCCACGGCGGTCGGCGCGGGACGAAACCTCGAAACTTAACGCGGATCGTGCGAATTTCCTCGTTTTATTGATTCGATATCGAAGCGATTCCAACGCGATCATGCGGTCCTAAGTTCGAATCATTTAGTGGATAGTTCTAAGTTTTAAGAACTTAGTCGAATACGGCGGTTGGTTTCGATTCGGAACCGCCTCGTCTTTCGCCGACCGATTCGGATCGTCGATCGCATTGATCGCGATTCGGAGTTCATTCGTTTCTTCATGAGTCGATCGAGCACGTTTCTTGATTCGGAGAACTCGTTATGCATGATAAACGCAAAGGATTCACCCTGATCGAGCTCTTGGTCGTGATCGCGATCATCGCGGTTTTGATCGCTTTATTATTGCCCGCGGTTCAGCAGGCGCGCGAGGCCGCGCGGCGGGCGCAGTGCACCAACAACCTCAAACAACTCGGCCTCGCGATGGCGAACTACGTCAGTACGAACGATGCTTATCCGCCCAATTACATCTCGCCCGATTGGAGCAACCCCCAGTCGCAGGGTTGTAATTTTTCGATCCAGGCGCGGTTGTTGCCGTACCTCGATCAATCCGCGACGTACAACGCGATGAACTTCAGCTTCGGCGCGCGATGGAGCTCGAGCTGGGACGGAGGTATCGGCTCAATGG
>JAKBCQ010000439.1 GCA_021807585.1 Planctomycetota bacterium
GACCGCCGAGCGTTATGTGGTGTTCGCGGTCGATCGAAGTTTGAGTGTGGGGGACGATTCGCGGAAGGCGGAGGATGCGTTCATCGAGCGCGCCAAGCGATCCGCGGGACGGAATCGGTACGCGGTGTTGCCGTTCGCGGCGCGTCCCGGGGCTCTCGTACCCGATCGCCCCCGCGGCGGCGGACCCGACTCCAAACCGACCGAACCTCTCGACGAGAAGGGAACCGACATCGCCGCGGCGATCGAGGTTGCGAAGGCCTCGTGCCCGCCGTTTTACGTTCCCAAGATCGTGGTTTTGAGCGACGGGAACGCGACCTCGGGAGACGCGATCAAGGCTTCGCTCCGCGCCGGAGCGCCGATCTCGACCGTCGCGGTCGAGCCTAGAAAAGATCCCGAGGCTCAGGTTTCGGCGGTCGAAGTTCCCGCGCAGGTTCGCCAGGGAGAGCCGTTCCGCGTCGAGGTTGTGATCGATTCCAATCATGATGATGAAGGCGAGATCGAGGTTTATCGCGGACCGATCAAAGTCGTATCGGAGCGTAAAAAGATTAAGAAAGGTGAAAATCGCTTTCGTTTCAATCAACAGGTCGACGACGAACGGCTGGCGACCTACACCGCTCGGATCAAAGGATTTAAAGATACGCTTTTAGACAACAACGCCGATTCGGGGCTCGTCTTCACCGACGGCAAGCCGCGCGTGCTCGTGATCGAAAGCGACCCCAAAAGCGCCGAGAGGCTCGCGTGGGCGCTCGAGGAACAAGACGTGAAAGTCGACGTTCGTCCCCCTCAAGGCGCTCCCGACGATCTTTCCGACCTGCAAAATTACGAACTCCTCGTCCTTTCGAACGTCCCCGCGACGGCGCTCACTTCGCGTCAGATGGAAATTGCGCGAACGTATGTTCAAGATCTTGGCGGGGGGTTGATGATGCTCGGCGGCGATCAATCGTTCGGGCTCGGCGGTTATTACAAGACGGTCGTCGAGGAGATTTTGCCGGTGCGGAGCGATTTTGAGAAAGAGAAGGAGAAGCCGAGCCTGGCGATGGTGTTGATCATCGATAAATCGGGATCGATGGGGGGGGAGAAGATCGAGATGGCGAAGGAGGCGGCGCGGGCCGCGGTCGAACTGCTCGGACCCAACGATAAGGTGGGGGTGATCGCGTTCGAGGGGGAATCGTACTGGGTGTCGGAGATTCATCCGTGTTCGGATAAGGCGTTCGTGCTCGACCGCGTGGCGACGATCGACGCCGGCGGCGGAACCGTGATGTATCCCGCGATGGACGAGGCGTATCAGGCGTTGCGGGGGACGGTTGCGAAGCTTAAACATGTTATTATCTTGACCGACGGCATCTCCGCGCCGGGAGATTTCGAGGGAATCACACAATCGATGGCGCAGGATCGGATCACCGTGACGACCGTCGGCGTGGGAGACGACGCCGACCGCAATTTGCTCGAGGAGATCGCGCGGATCGGCTCGGGTCGATTCTACGAGGCGACCGATCCCGGGTCGGTTCCACAAATCTTCGCCAAAGAAACCGTCACCGCGAGCAAATCGGCGATCAATGAACAACCCTTCACTCCCCAGGTGATCCGTCCGACGCAGGCTCTTTCGGGAATCGATCTCGAATCAGCTCCGTTTTTGCTTGGTTATGTGATCACTCGTCCCAAGGCGACCGCCGAGGTGATCCTCGCGACCGAAAACGGCGATCCGCTGCTCGCGTGGTGGCGCTACGGCCTGGGGTTCACCGTCGCGTTCACGTCCGACGCCAAAAACAGGTGGGCCGCCGAATGGGTGAACTGGCCCGAATTCGGCAAATTTTGGGCCCAGATCGCGCGGCATTCGATGCGCAAAGGAGACGCCAAGGGAACGGTCGTTCAGGTAAATCGGCGGGATCGCAGGGCGACGATGGCGCTCGACGCGATCGAGCCCTCGGGACGCTTCCTCAACGACGCTCAAACCGAGCTGACGGTGATCGATCCCCAACTGGGAGAAACGAAGATCGAGCCCGTTCAAACCGCTCCCGGACGCTACCTGGCCGAATTCGACACGACCCGCGCGGGATCGTATCATCTGGAATTGACCGTCAAGCGCGGCGGCGCGGTCGTCGCCAGACAATCGCGCGGAATCGCGGTCGGCTATCCCGACGAACTCCGAATTCGCGCGGCGAATCAAGACGCGCTTCAATCGATCGCTCGGTTGTCGGGAGGAGTTTTCAATCCCAACCCCGAGACGGTTTTTGATCCGACCGACGCCACGGTTTCGCGGGCGATTCCGCTTTGGCCTTATCTCGCGACCGTCGCGGCGCTCTTGTTCGTGCTCGACGTGGCTCTGCGGCGGATCGATTTTTCACTCGTTTTTGGCGGGGCGAAACGATTTTCCAGGAATTCGCTTCCCATGAGGGTGAGCTGATCGTACACTCGTACTCGGAATTCGTTCGCTCGATTCCGAGGGAACGCGGAACGGCGAAATCGAATCATCGGTCGGATCGGGTGATTTTACGCGTTCGGGCTTTCTTCAAGCTGTGAGGACGGACTCATGCCAAGTCGGATCCATGACGAGTTGGGACCGGTTCGCGGCCGCCAGTTCACCTCTCTGGCGCTGCGATACGCGATCGCGGGGCTGACGATCGGATCGGTGATCGCGGTCGGTTTGGGGATCGCGCGATTGATCGGCGCGGGGTCGATCGGCCCGGCGTGGGCGATCGCTCTCCTGGCGGGAGGTCCGATCGCGGGGGTCTTCGTCGCGGCGATCCGGATCGTCGGTCGTCCGTCGTGGCACGACGCGGCTCTGGCCGTCGACGAACACTACGCTCTCAAAGACCGCGCCGCGACTTCGCTCGAATTCCTCGCCAGGCCGATCATCTCGGCGATGCACGCGCTTCAAATTGACGACGCCGAGCGACATCTCGATGCGGTCGATCCCAGACGCGTCGTGCCGATCCGCGTTCCGGCGATCGCTCCCTACGCGTGCGGCGGATTTTTGCTGGCTCTGGTGCTGTTGGCCTGGCCGCCGCGGGCGACGACCGCCGACGCCAAACCCGCCGAACCGCTCGCACAGATCGTCGCCGAGGCGCAAAAGCTTGAAGAAGATCTCAAGTCGCTCGATGAACTCGCTCAACAACAAAAAGACAAGGAACTCGAAAAAACGCTGAAAGAGCTGAAGCAAAAGGTTGAGGAGCTGAAGCAACCCGGGGTCGACGTGAAAGAGGCTCTGGCCAAGCTTTCGGAGATGCAGGCGAGTTTGATCGCGCAGCAGGCGCAATACAATCCCGCTCTCGTCGACGCTCACCTCCAGGCGCTGGGAGAGGCGATGAGCGCGTCGGAGGCTCTCCAGGAGGCTTCGGAGGCTCTGCAAAGCGGTAATCATGATCAGGCCGCCGAGAAGCTCGAGAAGATCGATCCCAAAGAGATCGACCGCAAGGCTGCGAAGTCGGTGAAAGAGAAGCTCAAAAAGCTTGCCAAAAAGATGAAAGACGAAGGCCAGGGACGGCTCGGCGAGGCGACCGAGACCTTGGGCGACGGCATCGAAGATCAAGACGCGAACAAAACCAAATCGGCAGGTGGTAAAATCGCCGGCATTTGTCGAAGCCAATCGCGCAAGAAGGCGATGTTCAACGCGCTTTGCCTTCAGTGCGATAAACTTTCCGAATGCAAAGGGAACTGCAATAAGAACAGCCTGGCGAAGGGGAAGGGGCCCAAATCGACGTCTCCAAGCTCGTCGTTCGGCATGAGAACGAACGGCGATCTTTACGGCGAGAAGCGCGATCTGGGAGCGAAGCGCGACCGCAAAGACATCACGGGCAAGATGGGGGAGGGGCCGTCAGAAACCGAGACGACGCATTCTCCCGAGGGTCGCGAGGTCGCATCGGCGAAATACAAAGAAGCTTATCAGAAATATCGCAAGATGAGCGAATCGGTTCTCGACGGCGAGGCGATTCCGCTGGGACATCGCCAGACGATCCGGCGTTATTTCGAGCTGATTCGTCCTTCAAACGCCGAACAAGATCTGATCGACGCGCCGGGCAAAGACGGCGGATCGAAGTAACTCGAACGCGCGAGTTGCATTCTTAGATAGCGAAACGTTAATTTGTAAGGCGGGCGTCGGCGATCGGCGCCCGCTTTTTGTTTTGTGATATCTTGTTATTCCACATATGACGGATCG
>JAKBCQ010000440.1 GCA_021807585.1 Planctomycetota bacterium
ATTTGAGTTAATCTTGTCGGAGGGGCGTGCGAGCATTTAATGAACGGCGCGATCGTGAGAGACGGGATTGGATTTTGTGCGTCAACCGAGATCGTTGGGGCCGTCCGACATCCTCCCTGTGCGGAGGCATTCGGCGAGCAGAGCCTTGGCGCGATCGGGGAGTTCGGATCGTTCGATCCGCGCGATCGTCTCTTCGACGGGGTATTCGATCCGTTTGATCTCGATCCGGCCGTCCTCGATGATCGCGTACGCGGCGCGGGGGTCGCCGTCGCGCGGCATGCCCACGCTTCCGGGATTGAGAACGACGACGTCTCCAATACGAATATTGAATTGCAGATGCGAATGACCGACACATAAGATATCGGCGTCGGCGTTTTTGACGCGGCGTTCCCAGACGGTCGGGTCGTTCATCACGTATTCGTCGAGGGGATCTCGCGGCGTTCCGTGGACGAGGAGGAACCTTCGGCCGTCGATCGTGACGCGGGTTGTGAGGGGAAGTTGGAGGAGGTAGCGACGTTCGTCGGCGCCGAGAGCGTCCCACATCAGCGGTCGAGTGACGCGGGTGAGGTAGCGGAAACCTTGTTCGCCTTTGACGGGTACGCTTTGCGCCACGCCGTGATCATGATTGCCGCGGATGGAATAGTGCGCGTTTTCCATCGCCCAGCGGACGCACGGGAGGGGGTCGGGGCCGTAATCGACGAGGTCCCCCAGGCAGAGGCAAAGGTCGCGCGGCTCGTCGATCGCGGCGAGCGCCGGCCAGTTCGCGTGGATATCGGAAACGACGAGAATCCTCATCCGCCCCTCAACCAGTGGTCGTACCAAAGCTGAAAGATCAACAAAGTCCAAAGCGGTTTGCGATGATCACGTACTCCCGATTGATGTTCGGCGACGATCCGCGCAATTTCCGCCGGTCGAAATATTCCCTGGCGATTGAGCCGTTCGAATCCCAAAAGTTCATCGAGCAGCGAACGCAACGGTCCGCGCAACCACCGCGCGACGGGTATTCCAAAGCCTTTTTTGGAACGTTCGATGACTCGTTTCGGCAGGCGCCCTTGAGCGGCTCGTTTGAGCAAACGCTTCGTCCGACCGCGACCGTACTTATACCATGCGGGGAGCCTGAGAATCGAGTCCACCAATTCGGCGTCGAGAAACGGCGCGCGCGATTCAAGGCCGCACGCCATCGACGCGCGATCGACCTTCGTCAAAATATCCTCGGCGAGATACGTTTCTTGGTAGAGCGCGAGTGAACGCGTCAGCGGATCAAGATCTTTGGAAAAATCTTCCGCGATACGCATCTGTTCTTGTTCCACATCGACCGCGGGGCGTTCGACGAGCAAATCGGCGATCTCACGACCGTCGAACGAACCCAGCCAACGTTGGTGCGCCAGCGCGATCGGCTCGGCCGCTCCCCGCAAAAATTGCTTAAGCTTAAAATCAAAACTCATGTTTGAGTGATTGACTGGAAGTCCCGCGACGACCGCCGCGGCGAGCTTTCGAGCCGGCGCGGGGATGTTGCGATAAAACCTCGCGGCGCGTTCGGCGGCGAACGTCGGGTATCCCGCGAGGAGTTCGTCCGAACCGTCGCCTCCCAGGCATACCGTCGCGTCGTCGCGCGCAAACCGACAAAGCAGGTGGGTGGGGAGGATCGATGCATCGCCGAACGGTTCGTCGAGCCAGCCGACGACTTCGGGAAGGAGTTCGCGGAGGGTATCGACCGAAAAGCTTTGTTCGTGGTGATCGGTTCCCAGATGCTCGGCGACCTCGCGCGCATACGACGATTCGTCGAAGCTGGGATCGTCGAAACCGATTGAAAACGTATGGATGCCGGCGGCGGGTTCGATCTCGCAGAGCGCCGCGGCGACGCACGACGAATCGATTCCGCCCGAGAGGAACACGCCGAGGGGGACGTCCGAACGACGATGGCGAGCGACCGCGGAGCGAAAATCTCCCCAAAACCGCTCGGCGCACGCGTCAAAATCGATCGATCGATCGATCTCGGCCGCGACGGGAGCCCAATACCGTTCGATCCGCGCCTCGCCGTTCTCCCAAATCAAAATATGTGCGCGTGGGAGTTTTTTTACGCCTTCCCAGATCGAACCGGGCGCGGGAATGTATTCATAAAAAAGGTAGCGGGCTAGCCCCGCGGGGTCGAGCGCGCGGGGGACATGGGGGTGTTGCAGGAGCGCCTTGGGTTCGGACGCGAAGACGATCCCGCCGCGATCGGTGATCGCATAATAGAGCGGCTTTTGACCCATCCGATCGCGCGCCAGGACGAGCCGTTCGCGGGGGCGATCCCAGAGCGCGAACGCGAACATTCCGTTCAATCGTTCGACGAACCGAGGACCGAGTTCTTCATACAAATGAACAAGCGATTCGGTGTCGGATATCGAGCGATATCGATGGTTTTTGGCTTCGAGTTCGCGGCGGATTTCGGGTTCGTTGTAGATTTCGCCGTTGTAGGAAACCCAGATCGAGGCGTCCTCGTTGGGCATCGGCTGAACGCCGCCGGCGAGGTCGATGATCGATAGCCTGCGATGGCCGAGCGCGACGGGGCCTTCGACATAAAAGCCCTCGCCGTCGGGGCCTCGACGCGCCAGGGTGGACGTCATGCGGACGATGATGTCTCGATCGGCCGGCGTTCCATGCCGATTTACGAAGCCCGCGACGCCGCACATATCGGTTGTGAATCGAGTCCTGCGAGAATTTAACGGGAACCGCGCCGAGGGCGCCAGGCGAAAACGATCCTGTTGATTGATTGTATGCGAACCCGCGACTTCGCGGTAGATTCGGCCGACGGCCCGGATCGTTTTGGCACGCTTTGATGATTTTGCGACACCAATGCGAAAGGGACGGGTTTTCCTCCCGTCCCCTTCGCCGAGCGTCCGCGAAATTCTTAGCTGCGTAAGATCAATACGCTCCGATCCCGAACGGATACGGGGTGAAGAACGGACGGGTGTAGTGTTTCTTGAAGTCGAGCCACCAGATTCCGTCGTCCCAGCGGAGGGTGACGGCGCGCCAATCGAGCGGAACCTCGGGGTAGGGGGAGGGAGGTCCGATATTGGGCCAGGCTTGCCAGGGATACGCGGTGGGGTAACCGACCGCGGAGAAATTGGGGTAGGGGGCGTAGCTGGGCCAGGCGTAATTCGGATGATTGGGCATGGAAGCTTGCGTTCCACCCATCATGCCCGCGGGGCCTTCGGGAGCGGGGCCGGCGCCGCCCGACATGTCGTTCGCGACGGGACCCGCGGCGCCGTTAGGCGCTCCCGTCATGCCGCCCGGCATGATCACATCTCCACCCATCGGTGCGTTATGGTGGAATAATCCGCCTGCGACCTGGTATTGGGCGCGGTTGACTCGGGTGTCGCCGACGACCTGAAGTTTATCGACGACCGTTGCGATTCCTTGAACCTTCGACGCGGCGTCGAGCGCCTCGCGTTTTTGGCCCGCGTCGGCGACCGTACCGGACAAAATCGCTTGTCCGTTCTTTGTTTCGATTTCGATTCGCACGCCTTGGAGCGTTTTCGAGTCGCGTAGGACGGTCGCGATCGCGTCGGCCGTCGCCTGATTCGAGCTCGGTTGCTGGGCGCGAGCGGTCGAAACCGCGGTCGTTCCCGCGACGAGCAGAGCCAGTGAAATCCCTCTCCAGCCTTCCAACATGGCCGTCATCTCCTTGATCCGTCGGAATCCGGCGCCGCCGCGGCGCGTCATACGAACGCGCCCGCCAACGACGTCAACCGGGACATGATCGCTCATACGTGGGCTTTGAACGTCGCGATACGGTGAGGAGATGTTCGCGTGATGAAGTCGCTAGTACCGGACGACGCCGAGCCGACGCCTGAAAGTGTGGCGCATGATCGCCGTCGCGTCAAATTACCGTTTCAAAAACGGTCCAAGTTTTTTGGTATGAACGACGTATCTTCAAGCAGAGTAAGGAGATAAATTTATCAGAAAAATTATCGCGCGGGCTTGGGCTCGGAGGAAGAACGAGGCATGGATTCGAGGGATGTTTCGATTCCACCGTTTCCGATCGTCATGCCGATTAGTAGCATCGTGAGGGTGCTGCCGGCGAAGAGCGCGAATTCCGAATCGTGTCGACCGCATAAGGCGCCGGTGATTCCGAGTCCGACGACGGCGACCAAGAAAACTGTTCGGCCG
>JAKBCQ010000441.1 GCA_021807585.1 Planctomycetota bacterium
CGCAGCATATCCCGGTCGGAACGGATCAGATCGTCGCGGTCTATCAAGGAGATTCCCTCAATTCGGCAAGTAGTTCCAATTCGATCCCGTTATCGGTCGCCGCGGCCGATACACAAGTGAATCTTCAATCGTCAATGGTATCCTCCGTTTATGGACAAGATGTCGCTTTCACGGCGATGGTCGCCGCGACGGCTCCCGGCGTCGTTACTCCGGCGGGCTTGATCGGTTTTTACGACGGCGCCGCGTTGCTTGGAACCGTTGAGGCGATCAACGGCTCGGCGATTTTCAGCACGTCCACCCTTGCGCCCGGGACACATCACATCTCGGCGCAGTTCTACGCAGGCGCCGATTTCAACGCGAGCGTCTCAAGCACCGCGAATGTGATCGTGTCCAAGGCCGATCCAACCGTCATATTTGAACATGTGCCTGAAGCCGCGTATGGGCTGCGGAGCACCTTCCAATTTCTCGTTCAGGCGCCGTATAACGCGGCGGCCGGGCCCACGGGTTCAATCACCCTAACCGCTGGAACGACGGTTATCGGCACGGTCGCACTATCAAACGGCGGCGCATACCTCGTGACTTATCAACTTCCGATAGGGACGTATAACGTCACCGCAACATATAATGGCGACGCGAATTATACAGCCGCATCGAACACGATCGCGAACTTCACGGTTTATCTCGGGAGCGTGAATCTCCAGCTCGACGCGTCGTCGTTACAAGTCGTCGCCGGTCGTCCCATCACGATTTCGGCGCAGGTGATTCCCACATCCACTCCGACTCCCGGTATCGCCTATCCGTCGGGTACCGTTTCGTTTTTCGCCGGATCCGCGTTAATCGGTGAAGGTTCGATTCTCGACGGCATCGCATCGGTATTAGTCGATACTTCAAAATTGGTTCCAGGAATCGACTCAATTTCCGCGATTTACAGTGGAGATTCCAACTACGGCTCACAAGACACGGTACCTTTAAATATATACTCGGGACAAGTGAGCACTACCACTTCGTTGGATACTAATCCCTACTACCATCTCGTTTACGGACAAAAGATTACACTGACCGCATTGGTGAACAACCCGATCGCGTTTCTGGGTCCCGTGACGGGAGAGGTATCGTTTTACGCGAATTCGTTGTACTTGGGATCGGCGTCGCTTGTCGAAGGCGTCGCAAACTTGACGACGACCGAGATCCCCACGGGCATCCAATATCTCGTCGCCGAATACTCTGGGAATTCGTACTTTATCGGTTCTTCGAATTCGAGCCCAACCTCGTACAGAATTGTTGATCTCAATCCTAATGGAACCAATGTTTCATTGACGAGTTCGATTGATCCGTCGGTGGCTGGGGAAGTCGTCGATCTGACCGCGTCGGTCCATCCCCAGTACGCAACCCCTCAAATTCCATCGGGCTTCGTAAGCTTCTATCGCGGATCAACCTTGCTCGGCGAAGGCAATCTTATCGATGGAAGCTTGACCATACCGGTTCGCTTCAGCGCGGTTGGTCAATCTCAGCCTCTCACCGTCTATTATGGCGGAAGTCTCGACTTCTTTCCTTCGGTATCGGCTCGGTTGCTCCAATCCGTCGCCAAGGATGAAACCGTGAACAATCTTGTCGCTCGAATAATTCCCATTGGATCACGATATGATGTTCAATTGATTGACACCGTTACCGCGGCCCTACCGGGGGAGGGAGGGCCTACCGGCGTGTCGACTCTCGAATTGAATGGAAAAATCGTCGGTAGATCGAGGCTAATCGATGGATTTACAGTCTTCAATCGTCCTTATTTCCAGGTGCGAGGGAAGTTCTTTCAATCGAGCTACTTGGGAGATTCCGACTTCGCGACCTCGATTTCCAAAATCATTTTTGTGAGTCCGTTTCAACGTCTGAGCGATCTCGCTCGTCGTGGCGCCCCTACCCGGTCGATCAGACGTTTTCTTCGTTAACTCCTCGAAACCAATGCCGGCGGAATCCGATTATCAGTGTGAAGGATCCCGAATATCTCAAACTCATCCTCCGGTTTCTCGACGGGAGCCTGAGAGATGTCTCAAGCCGAAATCGATCTCCTCGTTGCCAAAAACGCGGTCGGCTCGCTCATCCGGGCACCCCAGAACGCAGACACCCAGCACCCCAGAACGCAGACACCCGGAAATTGACCGACTTCCGGTTTCTAATGGCCCCAGAACGCAGACATCCAGAAATTGACTGACGTCCGATTTCTTAATCATAAACCCAGAACGCAGACATCCAGAAATAAACCCAGAACGCAGACACCCAGAAATTGACCGACGTCCGATTTCGTAATCATCGCATAAAATCTGAAGTCATAGGCATTTAAACCCAGAACGCAGTCACCCAGAAATTGACCGACGTCCGATTTCGTAATCATCGCATAATCCCTGAAATCATAGGGATTTAGATCTCGGATCCACAGTCCGCCTTTTAACCGAACCGTCGGGATCCGTCCCGGCACTCGTTTACAACACCGCTTCGTATTACGACGCCGCGAATCGTCTCATCGCCTCCGTCAACGTCGGGACCAACGGAAACACGCTTTACTCGCGTCCGTCGACCGTCCCCTTGCCATCCGATACGACTCTTGTTACAAATTATGGATACATTCCCGCGGGTTACGTTCAATCCGTCACCGATCCCCGCGGGATAGTCACCGAGACGACTTACGACATGCTCGGCCAGGTATTCCAAAAGATCGATTCGATCAATCCAAGAGTGCGAAGGATCAACTCCTTCGACTCGTACGTTCAACGCTCAAAATCAGACAAGCACTGTTTCCGGCGGAACCGCGCCCACATATGATAACAACGGGAACACGATCTCGGATAACGGCCAGACGTTCGTATATGACGCGTGGAACCGGCTAGTCGCGGCTCTGAGCGGTTCGACGACGGTCGCGATGAGCGGATCCGACCCCATTCGATAACCTGAAGAAGTCCGCTTAATCGACGCATACCATCAATGAGAGATCACAACATTCATAAATATCAAATATGGAAAGACCAAAAGACCAAGGAATCTTTTTGATAAATAAAAACTAAATAAATCCTATATTAATAACACCGTTCAGATGGCATCTGTATTCAAGTAACAGTATTAAGAATACTTTTAGCAAACCGCCGCTCATTTGTACCGCGTTGCTTTCCACGTCGATCCTCGATCGAGCATGATCGAGGGGCTTTCGATCCGGCGGCTCGACGCGGCGAGGATCGCGCTCGCCGTCGTGAACGATCGCGGTCACATAATGCGAATCGACGCTTTCCATTATGGTTCCCGCATCCAGACGCCCAAAAATGTGTCGGTACATAATTAAATCAGTCACCCGAAGGTTTCCATACAGTTACTCATGTATTCTCGACGCCGAATCCGGCGGCGGCTCTTTCCAGATCAACGACGCGACCTCGCAGGCGCAATCCGAAATTCGGCGATCGCCTACGCGAATTCCAACTCGCCGATCTACCCGGGACGGGCGGCCTACGGCATGAATATCGACTAATCCACACGTTGGTAACCTTATGCTAATATGCTATGTACAATACGTGATCACATGTTTAATCAAGTTGTAGGTGACGATGATCAAATATCTTATTAAACGATCGTCCCCGGATCATTCACGATCTACTAATATCATACATATAGATCATCTAAAGTTAGTAATAAAAAAATAAGAAAACCGTCACAGCTCAGTCTTTCAGTAGCTTTTCGATCAACTGAAGCGTCTTTTCGTCGCGTTCGCCCGTGTAATATTTGTCGAGCAACCGCGCGAAGACCGAATCGGGCGGAGATACTCTTTCGAATAAAGTGGCGGAGGATTGGAGCTTCATGTCGTCGGGCGAGCCGAAAATCTCGAACGCGGTCCGACCGTCGACGCCCAGGACAGCCTCGACGCAAGCGACCAGGCGCGTCCCGAGTACGGGGTGATCGAGATACGCCTCGGCCTCGGCGACCGATTTGATCGAATAACGACGCGACGTCGAGCTGAACCCGAGCCCGTCGAATTGTGGGAATATGTACCACATCCAATGCGAAGTCTTGCGGCCGCGCCCGATCTCGGCGAGCGCATGATCATATACGCCCGCTTGTGCGTTCAAGAAGCGGCCGAGGTCGTGGGGATCTTCGATCGATTGATCTTTCGCTAGCG
>JAKBCQ010000442.1 GCA_021807585.1 Planctomycetota bacterium
CGGCGTGGCGCCCTGATAAGGAGGACGACCCGTGAGCATTTCATAAAGGATGGCGCCCAATGCGTGAACATCGGTCGCCGCGGTTACCTTTTCGGAATCGCCGCGGGCTTGTTCGGGCGCCATGTAACTGGGAGTGCCGAGGATATCCCCCGTTTGCGTCAAGCCGTCGTCGTGCTCGATCAACTTGGCGAGGCCGAAATCGGTGATCTTGGGGATTCCGTCGCCGGTCAATACGACGTTCGCCGGTTTTAAATCGCGGTGCAGAACGCCCTTTTCATGCGCGTAATGCACGGCGCGGGAAATACATTCGACAAGCGCCGCCGCATTCCGCGGCGGTTGCGGCTTGCCGGCGATTTTTTCTCGCAGATTCCCTCCCGAAGCCTGCTCGAACGCGAGGAATCCTTGGCCTTCGAATTCGCCTAATTCATAGACCTGAATGATATTTGGATGTTGAAGATTTGAAGCGGTTTCCGCCTCGAGGCGGAATCGCGCGACGACGGTTCGATCTTGATAAACGCGCGGCTGGATGATTTTGAGCGCGACGACGCGTTTGAGAACGAGATGGCGAGCCTTGTAGACGACTCCGGTGGCGCCTCGACCAAGTTCACGAAGAATTACATAGCCCGATATTGTTGGGAATAACGAATCGCGATCACGGCGATCGGGGTCGGCGGCGATTTCGGTCATTTCGGGGTCGGGCTCGTCGTCGAAGCCGTGATTTGGTTGATCGGAGAGGAAGGCTCGATGAATTGAGACTTGACGGATGAATCGATCGGCGAAGCGGGGGAATCGATTGGTGAACTCGTCGATCGCGGGGGATTCGCCGAGTGATTCTCGGACGACGAATTCGCCGTAGATGAGTTCGAACAGGGTTTCTTCGTCGGCCGCGAGAGCCGGAATCTCTTCGAGATAGCGTTCGACCGAAACTCGTTCTCCGTCACACCAGCGGTTTAATTGATCTGAGCAGAGGAGCTCGGCGTAATCACCGTTTTTCGATTCGGCCTGAATAGATAATCGCGTAGAGATATTCATGATAGCTTGTTTAGAGAGCGGGTCATCGTCCGATTGGTGGATATCGAGCGTGATGCGCCTGGTTTTAGTTTGATTTCCTGGTTCGGTCATGAATCGCGTCTCGCGACGGTCGTTGGTGAATCCGGATTGCTTGAGATTTCGATTCGCACGGTTCCAAGTTCATTGCCGTCAGCGGAACGCCCGGACAAAAACCGAAAAAAACGGATGAGGAATCGCTCGCGGTCTCGATTTGCGATTCGGCGGGGTCAGCCGATGGATAAATCGATACCGAGTTGTTGTTCGACGCGATGGAGAGCGCGAGAAAGCTGTTTACGTCGCGCGTCGGGTGCGCCGCCGACCGCGGCGGCGACGGCCTCCCAATCGAAGCCCTGAGCGCGGAGACGGGCGATCTCGCGTTCCTCGTCGGTCAAGCGAACACGGAACATTTCGAGCAGTTCCTTGCGTGAGACGATCTCGCTGGGCGATTCGTTATTTGAATCGGCGATCGCCGAATCGGGAGCTTCGCCGCCGACGCGGCGCACGTCGCGCCTGCGACGTTGATGATGACGTACTTTCTCGGCGAGCTTGTTCCGAGCCATCCCGACGAGCAACGGCACAAGCCGAGAAGGTTCATCGATATCGAATTCGCCGATCGCGGCGCGAACGAAAAAACTCGCCAAAACTGATTGGCATATATCGATAGAATCAAATACTCGACGCAGCCTGGGATCGCGCATTCTGAGCCAGGAGCGGATCATCAGTCGGATTTCGGATTCGTGGAGACGCACGAGTTCTTCCGCGGCTTGATCGTCACCGGCGCGGATTCGTTGAATGAATTTTGAGTAATCCTCGATTTCCAAGGGTTCGCTCATAATCGCGGGCCTCGCGGCGACCGCTGCCGATCAACGACCGACCCGCCGATCGATCGTCGCTAAACTTGATGCACGCGGAACGTGCTATTTTGGGCAAGGCCGGTCGCCGCGTCCAGCGTCGATTTTGATAAATGGAACGCGACATCAAATCCTGCGCGACGTGGTGAGATTGACGTGGTGGCGGGAGATCGCGAAGCCGTGCCGAATCGCGATCGGATGGTCGGCCGAGCCGCGCCGCGGATGGAGTCGACGATCACCCTACGACGGATGAAGATCGACGATTCGTTACCGTTGACGAAAATCAGAATGACGACGAATTTGGAAGCGACATCTGTGGCGACGGCGTCGCGCTTCGGGTTACAATTCGTGTTTGAGCTCGGATCGTATGTGGTATTGAGAACGATCGGTCGTCGTTTTGCGCGTGTCGTTGTATCGGCTTGGCCGTGATGCGCGGATGGCGCCTACTTAAGCATAAGGTGATCGGTTCGATGAATCCGCGAGAACCTGACGAGGGGACCGATTCCGTCGCGGGGGCAGGGGATTGTGTCGCGGCGCGCGACGACCTCTCAGATCGGGAGTCGCCTGTTCGACGAATCGGCGGCGATCACGATGAAGACGGGCTCGCGGGGACGATCGGGCTCGCCTTCTCGAATTCGAGGGCGCGTGATGAGGAAGCGAATGTTGAATTGATCGATTCGGATCGGGTGAATTCGGCCGCGAACACGACCGATTCTGGACAATCGTCAAGCGTTAGGGAGCCGGGTGGGAAGAACGATTTGGGTCGGGATTCGAATGATTCGAGTGCGAAGGCGATCGACGCGGGAGAAGCGACGATCGCTGGGGAGACTCCCGCGCTCGACCGAGGGATCAAAGATCGTCTGCGTCGAGCGTTGCTTGAATCGATGAAGAGCGGGACGAAGTTTTCGATCGACGAGATGGCGGCGAACACTCCCGAGCCGCATCGATCGACGTTGTTGCGTGAGTTGAAGCGACTTGAACAAGAGTATCGCGCAAAGTTTGATCGGGCTCGTGACGAGGGGACGATCGCCGAGACGATCGCCGACAATCTTAGCTCGCTCGGGCGGAGGGATGTCGCGAGCGATCCCGGGGCGGCGACGATCGACGCCGAGAATTTCAATCGAGCGAGAACGATTTCCGAATCTCAAATTGATGATTCGATTTTGTTTTTGGTGCATCAATATCAGGAAAAGTTGCGCGAGGCCGAGGGGCCGGTGACGAATGCGGTGCGTGGATACGAGATCATCGACGAGCTGGGTCGTGGGGGGATGGGGGTTGTTTACAAGGCTAGGCAGAAGGGATTGAACCGGCTGGTCGCGCTTAAGATGGTGTTGGCGGGGGTGCACGCTGGGGATGAACAGCTTGCTCGGTTTCAGATTGAGGCGGAGGCGGTTGCGCATTTACGCCATCCACATATTGTACAAATCTATGAAGTGGGCGAGCAGGACGGTTTGCCGTTTTTCTCATTGGAATATGTGGACGGGGGGAGTTTATCGCAGAAATTCGACGGGAAGCCGCAACCGCCGGTCGATGCTGCGACGATTGTCGAGAAGCTGGCGCGTGCGATGGCCGCGGCGCATCAAGAGGGAGTGATTCATCGCGATCTTAAGCCTGCGAACGTGTTGTTGATGAAATCTGGAGAGCCCAAAATAACCGATTTCGGCTTGGCGAAGCGTCTCGAATCGGATTCGAGCCAAACGCGCAGCGGTACTTTGATGGGGACGCCGAGCTACATGGCGCCCGAACAGGCGAGGGGGGACGTGCACGAATTGGGGCCGCTTTCGGATCAGTATTCGTTAGGGGCGATTTTGTATGAGGGTTTGACGGGCCGACCGCCGTTTCAAGGGACGACGATGCTGGAGACGCTGGAGCAGGTGCGATCGCAGGAGCCCGTTCCACCGTCGCGGCTTCAGCCCAAGATTCCGCGTGATATCGAGACGATTTGTCTGAAGTGTTTGCAGAAGGATCCCAAGCGGCGGTACGCGACGACGATCGCGCTCGCCGACGATCTCGATCGATTCGTCAATCGTCGACCGATCGAGGCGCGGCCGGTCACGTTTATGGAGAAGGGTTGGCGATGGTGTCGCCGCAATCCGCGAATCGCGGGGCTTTACGGTGCGATCGGCGCGCTTGCCGCCTCGATCGCGGTTGCGGCGGGATGGATCGCGCTGCGGTCGGCTCGAGACGCGGAGATCGTCGAGCAGACGCGGCGCAACCAGCTCGCTCGGATTGCGCTCGCGACCAGAAC
>JAKBCQ010000443.1 GCA_021807585.1 Planctomycetota bacterium
CTTCGACGTCGGCTCGTTGCGGCTCGTTTCCAACCTGCCTCGAGAGATCACCCAGATCATGGCGAGCTACGAGGGGATTCCGGGATTGAGATAAGGCGAGAGGAAGCGTATTCGCATTGCGATCCGGCGGAGATAGGCGAATCGCGGTCGGCGTATAAGGATCAAAACAAGAACAGATCATTATATATAAGCGTCTCTTCAGATAGATCATTGATTTGTAAAGTCGGCCGGTTCGCCCGGGGGCGCGGCTTGTTTGCAAGTCTTCCGCCGTCGCGGGGTCTTCGAACGAGTTCGCATCGAAACTAAAGTAAAAGTTATTGTTTAGTTATAATTATAAAAAACTGGAACGCGATCGTCTTCGGCCTCGCGGTCGGGAGACGGCGGGGATTTGCGCGTCCGCATTTTATCAACGGTCTCTTGCTCCACGTGTCCGCGGTTGGTAAATTGTTTAACATCAGCCGGCGGGCGCCGCGGCGTTAGGCGAGACGGCGAGGGGTCGGTTTCGTCGGGCTATTGGGGAGATCGAGGCATGCGCGTCACGAGGTCGATGTTGGTGTGCTCGTTGTCCGTATCGATCGCTTTGACGGCGATTGCGTTCGGCGGCGAGCCTTCCGCGACCGACGCGCCTGCGAAGGAATTCGAATCGGTCGCGCTGCCGCTCGTGAAGAAATACTGCCTCGAATGCCACTCGACCGAGGAGCAGGAGGGGGAGATCGACCTCGAACGGTTTTCCCGGATCGATCAAGTCCGGAATGCTCCCAAGGTGTGGCAGCGGGTCGGGGGCGTGCTCGCGAAGGGAGAGATGCCGCCGAAGGACGCTCCGCAACCGAACGAAGGCGAACGGTCCCGGCTGCGTCGTTGGGTTGAAGCCCACCTCTCGGCCGAGGCGATTCGGCGGGCGGGCGACCCGGGGCGCGTGGTTCTCCGACGTTTAAATAATAATGAATACACGTATACATTACGCGATCTGACGGGAGTCGAATCGCTCGATCCCGCCCGCGAGTTTCCGGTCGATAGCGCCGCGGGCGAAGGGTTCACCAACACGGGCGCGGCTTTGGTGATGTCTCCCTCGCTGGTCACGAAGTATTTCGACGCCGCGAAGCGGGTCGCCGAGCACGCGGTTCCGTTGCCCGACGGCTTCCGGTTCGCGACCGGGACGACTTCGAGAGACTGGACCGAGGAAACTCTGGCGAAGATCCGCGACTTTTACCGCGAGTTTACCGATCCGAGGAGCGGCGGCGAGCGGGTTAACCTTCAGGGGATCGTCTTCGAGACCAACCAGGGGGGGCGAATTCCGCTTGAGCGCTACCTCGTCGCGACGATCGCCGAACGTTCCGCGTTGACCTCCGGGGAAAAAACCGTCGAAACCGTCGCCGCCGAGCGAGGCTTGAACGCTCGATACCTGGGGACTCTCCAGCGAAGTCTGACATCAGCCGAACCTTCGCTGTTGCTCGGAGGCCTTCAGGCTCATTGGCGGGCTTCGAAGCTCGACGACGCGCCCAAGCTCGTCGCCGAAATCTCAGCCTGGCAAAAAGTGCTCTGGAAGTTTTCAAGCGTTGGACATATCGGCAAATTAAATGGCCCCAAGATGTGGATGGAACCCGTCGGCCCGCTCGCGTCGAGCCGGGAGGTCAGGTTGAAGATTCCGGGTGGTTCACCCTCGGGAGAAACGACTCTCTCGCTCGTGACGACCGACGCGGGGGACGGCGCCGATCACGATTTTGCGGTCTGGCGGCTACCGAGGCTGGTCGCTCCGGGGCGTCCCGATCTTCCGTTGCGTGACGTCCGGCGTATCGCCGGGGCGTTGGCTTCGCGGCGCGATCGGCTTTTCGCCGATACATCAAAATATTTAAATGCATCGGATAAAGCCGAGGCCGAGGCGGCGAGGGGACCCGTCGACGTCGCCGCGATCGCGGCTCGAAACGGCGTCGACGCCGATTCGCTTCGCGCCTGGCTCGATTACCTGGGGATCGTCCCCGCGGGACCGATGAAGCTGACGGGGCTTTTCACCGCCAAGATCGAGCGCGGCGGCGAGTACGATTTCATCAAGGGCTGGGGGCGAAGCGAAACGCCGCAGGTGCTGGCGAACTCGTCCGATCGGCACGTCCGAATTCCGGGCAATATGAAGCCTCACGGCGTCGCGGTTCACCCGTCGCCGACCCTCCGAGCGGCGGTCGGCTGGCTTAGCCCGGTGACGGCGACCGTCGGGGTCGAAGCCGCCGTCACGCATGCGCATCCCGAATGCGGCAACGGCGTCACGTGGTCGCTCGAACTCCGACGCGGGTCGACTCGCAGGCGGCTTGGCGCGGGACAATCGGCGGGGAGCAAGGAACAGAAAGTCGGCCCGATCGAGGGGATCGACATTCACGAGGGGGACCTGATCTCGCTTTCAATCGGATCAAGAGACGGCAATCATTCGTGCGACCTGACCGCGGTCGACCTGCGGATTGTCGAGAGCGGCGGCGGGAAGCGGAGCTGGGATCTCGCTCCCGACATATCAAGCGATATCCTCGCGGGCAATCCCCACGCCGACCGATTGGGTCATCCCGAAGTCTGGCATTTCTATACCGAGCCCGATCAGGGGGGCGACGAATTAGGCCCGGTGATCCCCGCGGATTCGATCCTCGCTCGCCGGCAAGCCTCGAAAGACGCCGCGGAGAAGCGGCGGCTTGCCGAGCTTCTGCAAGCGCTGCTTTGCTCGAACGAGGCGACCGCGAAGGCCGCCGGCGCCGACGCGGCGCTCGTCAAACAGTTGAAGTCGCTGGGCGGGCCCTTGCTAAGAGCGACCCTCCGATCGATCCTCGAAGCGAAGGGGACAAGTGACGTCGTCCCGCCGCGGCAAGGCGGCGAAGCCGCGTGGGGCCTCGACGCGTCTCTTTTTGGTAAACATCCGGACGGGCGAGCGATCGACGCGACCAGCCTGTGCGTTAAGGCGCCCTCGGCGATCACGTTCAAACTCCCAGCCGAACTCGCGGAAGGCGCCGAACTCGTCACATCGGCGTCGCTTGATCCTGAAACCGGCGCGGAGGGGAGCGTTCAGGTCGATGTCGTCGTTGGACCGCCGCCCGAGCGGTCGGGGCTCGTCCCCGGCGGGGTCGATGTGACTTCGGTCGGAGGCGATTGGACATCGAACGGCCGTCGGACATCGTACGACTCGCCGATTATCGTGAACGAAGGTTCCCAGAGCCGGAAACGGATCGAGGCCGCGTTCGACGATTATCGCAACCTCTTTCCCGCCGCGATCTGCTACTCCAAGATCGTCCCGGTCGACGAGGTCGTCACCCTCACGTTGTTTCATCGAGAAGACGCACATTTGGTTCGCCTCATGCTCGACGACACACGAAAGGCGGAGCTCGATCGGCTTTGGGACGAGCTCCACTTCGTCAGCCGAGACGCTCTCACACTTGTTGACGCCTTTGCTCAGTTGATGGAATACGCATCGCAAGACGGCGATCCCAAGGTATTTGAGCCGCTCCGGAAGCCAATCAACGACCGGGCGTCGGCCTTCCGTCGGACGCTGCTCGACGCCGAGCCGAAGCATCTTGACGCCTTGCTCGAATTCGCGGGCCGGGCTTTCCGTCGACCGCTCGCCGAGGAGGAAGCGGGCCGAATCCGCGCCCTTTACGCCGAGCTGCGGAAAGAGGAGATCCCGCATGAAGAGGCGTTCCGTCTGACGCTCGCGCGGATCTTGGTCGCCCCCGCGTTTCTTTACCGATTCGAGCGGCCCGGCCCGGGCGCGGGCCAGGTACCGGTGTCGAATGAGGAACTCGCGACTCGCCTGAGCTACTTCCTCTGGTCGTCGAGTCCCGATCGCGAGCTTCGGGGCCTCGCCGAATCGGGCAAGCTATCCGATCCCGAAATCCTCGTTGCGCAAACCCGGCGGAT
The DNA here is from genome assembly GCA_021807585.1 of Planctomycetota bacterium. Classification (GTDB taxonomy): domain Bacteria; phylum Planctomycetota; class Planctomycetia; order Isosphaerales; family Isosphaeraceae; genus JAKBCQ01. The sequence continues at coordinate 3,886 of JAKBCQ010000443.1, forward strand.
GCTCAAAGACGCCAAGGCGCGGCGGCTGGCGACCGAATTCGCTTGCCAGTGGCTCCATATCGCCGACTTCGACCAGCTCGACGAGAAGAGCGCCCGCCATTTCCCGACGTTTCTCAAACTCCGAGCGGCGATGTATGAGGAATCGGTCCGGTTTTTCACCGACTTCTTCCAGCGCGACGGCTCGGTTCTCGATATCCTTGGGGCTGATTATACCTTTATGAACGGTCCGTTGGCCGAGCATTATGGG
>JAKBCQ010000444.1 GCA_021807585.1 Planctomycetota bacterium
TCGTCCCCCCGCTCCCAGTTCCCAAACAATTCCGCGGCGAAAAAGACCAGATCCGACTGCAACGTAAACTCCACGAATTCGTTCAAAGCGTCGATCACCTGCGCGTTAATATCTGCTCGGGCCTACATGATAAAGTACGCGATGTCCGCTGCGTCCTCATCACCAGCGCCTGCGGCGGCGAAGGCAAAACAACCCTCGCCGCGCAGCTCGCGGCGCGGTGCGCCAACGCCGGATTAACCACCCTCTTGATCGACGCCGACCTCCGCAACCCCTCCCTCTCAAAACTCCTCGACGTCCCCCAGGGACCGGGGCTCATCGACATGCTTCGCGGCGAAGTCGACGCCGACGCCGCAATGGTGGTCGTCGGTGACGGAGGAGGCTTCCATTTGCTCCCCAGCGGTACACCCGAATACGACCCCAACCGCCTCCTTCAAGGCGCACGGCTCGGCCAATTGATCGCTCGTTTCCGAGAATCATTTGATCTCATCATTATCGACTCGCCGCCGATCCTCCCCGTCCCCGATTCATTGATTCTGGGCCGCTGGTCCGACGGCGCCGTCTTGGCCGTCCGACACGACACAAGTCGATTCCAGATGATCAAGCAGGCGCGCGAACGGCTCGCGTCGGTCGGCGTCCCCCTCCTCGGCGCCGTCGTCAACGGCGTTCGCGACCCCAACGGCGCATCGTACGGCGCCTACGGCTATTACGACGGGGGACGTTCGACGACGACCGAGGTCGAGACCGTCGCCGATCCAATCTAGCAATCGACGCGGCGGCTCGGGTATTATCAAGTGAAGGGTCGACTTCAATCAATCGGCGGGAAACTCTCCGAGTTCCAATAGCTCTCGCGGTGCGGCGAACCAACTCTCAGCTCGAGGACGACGGTCGTGAATAACATCCCTCCCGACATGGCGAATCCGCCGATTACGCACGCCAAATCAAGCGTCCCCACCGCGGCGATCGCCGCCGTCGTCGCAGTCGTCGCGGCGCTCGCCTGGAGTTTCCTCCCCAACGAACGTTATCTCTATGATACATGGCGTCATGATGATAATTATTCGTATGGATTTTTAGTGGTTCCGATTTCGCTCTGGATCGCCTGGAACCGTCGCGCCCGGCTCGATCTCACTTCGATCAAACCCCGGTTCTGGGCCTTGATCCCGCTGATCGCTCTGCTCGCGGCTCGTCACGTCCTCTTCGGACGCAACGAAATGTGGATCGAAACGGTTTTGCTTTTGCCCGTCGTCGCGACGATCGTCCTCTTACTCGGAGGTACTCGCCTCGTTTTATGGGCGACCCCCTCCCTCCTGTTCCTCGCATTCATGTTCCCCTTGCCCACGCGAATCAACGGAGTACTCTCGACCCGGCTTCAAGGTTTCGCCACCGTCGCAAGCTGCTGGACCTTGCAACTCCTCGGCAAACCCGCTATCAGTGAAGGAAACGTTATATTTATCGGATCAGATACGCTTGAAGTTGCTCGCGCATGCAACGGTTTATCAATGCTGTTGACGTTCATCGCCTTGATCGTCGCGGTTTCGCTTTTGATCGATCGACCGATCTGGCAGCGGATCGTCTTGCTTCTCAGCTCGATCCCGATCGCGCTCGTCTGCAACATCATCCGCATCACCGTCACGGCGCTCTGTTATACCGTGTTCGGTCATGCACTCGTCGAGAAATACGCGCACGACGTCGCGGGTTGGTTGATGATGCCCCTCGCGCTCGTTTTCGTCTGGATTGAACTTTCGTTGATGAATTGGCTTATTATTGAGGAAACAGCGATCGACTCCCCGGTCAATCCGATCCTCGGCGTCAAATCCCCCGCGGGGCGTAAATCGCCTCGACTCACAAACCCCTGATCGTTCACGCGCCTCGTCCGATTGAGCCCGACGCGGAGGAGCGGCAATCTTACCAACCCGACGCGCAAGTTTTGGTGTTGCGCGTTTCATTTTCCTTCGGTATGGATACTACATATGCGAATAGATCTGTAATACAAGCACGAAGCGCGAGCGAGTGCGTACATTCGGAAAAAAAACGACTCACTCGCTTGCGCTTCGTGCTTGTATTCGCATGGCATTTCCGGCTTCGGCTCCAAATCAGATGATCGACTTAGCTGTGATCTAATCTCTTGTCGACGAACCACTTACTCTTCGTTCCCCGAGGAAAAGCGCAACACCAAAACGCGCAAGTGAGGGTCCGATCAAATGATCAATCAAAAGTTTTCACGATATTATCAGAAGACCCTCGCTTGCGCGTCGGGTTGGTATGATTGCGGCTCAGCCGCGTGAGGAAAGCATATTTATATCTTGCACGCTTTCCAGAAAAAAGCGAAATCGGGCGTTTCAACACCCAAAGCCGATGTCGATCTGATCAAACGTCGATATCAATTCGCCCTGGAGGTCGCCGCCGATGAACAAGAATGATCACGAACCGATCGAGATCGATCCCGGCTCCGGAAACGTCTTCGCCGATATGGGGCTGGAAGACGCCGACGAACTCTTCACTCGTACCCAATTGGGTTTTCATATCTATTTAATCTTAAAAGATCGCGGTCTCAAACAGCGCGAGATCGCCTCGATCCTCGGAATCAATCAGCCCGAAGTCTCACTGCTGATGAACGGTCGTTTCCAACGCTTCACCACCGATAAACTCCTCGATTTTCTCAACCGACTCGATCAAAAAGTGACGATCCGAATCAGTCGCCGAAAAACCGGGCGAGCCTTCTCGGCAAATCCGCGTCGGACGCTGATCGTCAAAATCTCCGCACAACCGCTCGAAATCCGCCGGCCGTTCCTCAAACCCGGCCCGTTCAATCAATCCCAAACAGCCTGACACGACGCTCGGTTTACGCTACCATTACCCTACAATTACGCCTCAAACATCGATCCGCGCGGTTCCCACGCTCTCCCTTATCCCGCGCCCACCGCATGGAGAACGCCGCGATATGACGACCCCCGACGCCGAACCGCTCGCAAACCGACCGAACGAACTCCTCGGCCACCCCAAAGGGCTTTTCGTCCTCTTCGGCGCCGAAATGTGGGAAAGATTTAGTTATTATGGCATGCGTGCGCTTTTAGTTATTTATCTCACCAATCATCTCAAGATCGAAAAGGCCCGCGCGCTTGATATTTACGCCACGTACACGGGGCTTGTTTATCTCACTCCGCTTCTCGGCGGTTATCTCGCCGATCGCGTGCTTGGGCAGCGGAAGGCTGTTCTGATCGGCGGCGTGCTGATGGCGCTCGGCCATTTCGCGATGGCGTTCGAGCCCCTCCTCAATCTCGCTCTCGGTCTCCTCATCCTCGGCAACGGCTTCTTCAAACCCAATATCTCCACAATCGTCGGACGCCTTTACCCTCCCGGCGATCCGCGTCGCGACGGCGGATACACAATCTTTTATATGGGCATTAATTTGGGCGCGACGTTCGCTCCGCTGGTGTGCGGGCGGCTGGGGCAAAGCGCGTCGTTCGGCTGGCATTACGGTTTCGCCGCGGCGGGGGTCGGGATGGTGCTCGGGCTGCTCAATTTCGCGCTTTGGCAAGGGACGCTGGGACCGATCGGTTTCCCCGAGGGGCGCGCGATCGATCCCGCGAACCCCAGGCTCAACCGCCGCGATCTCGTCGACGTCGTCGTGATCTCGGCGATCGGCGTCGCGCTCATCGGCTGCGCGATCACGATTCCCCCGGCGATCCGCCCGCTCGTCCCCGCCGCGGCGTTCGCTCCCGCGGTCCTCACCGCGTGGGCCGCGCTCGCCGCAACGCTCATCGCACTCACGACCGCGGTCGCATCGGCCGGCGTCGCTCAAACCGACGACCGACGCTCCGCAAACCCCGGCCAATCCGCCGCCGCGCCGAACCCAAAGGATCCTCATCCCGGTAATTCCATTAATGTTAATAAACATTTCACAAAAGATGAGATTACGCGTTTAATTGTGATCGTCGTCGTCGGCTTGTTCTCGGTGATGTTCTGGATGGGATTCGAGCAGGCCGGCGGCACGCTCAATCTCTTCGCCGATAAGCACACGAGGCTCGATTTTCTGGGGATCAAGTTCGTCTCGTCGATGTTTCAGGCGGTCAACCCGCTGTGCATCCTGTTGTTCGCTCCGATTTTTTCGCTGTTGTGGACGGCGCTCGATC
>JAKBCQ010000445.1 GCA_021807585.1 Planctomycetota bacterium
CAAAGCGCAGAAAAATACGTGGATTCGTCGCGATCGATTCATCGTGATCGATTGTTTTGATGAAAACATCATGTTGGAAAAGCTCACGGTTTTTTCTCCGCGAAGAGCGTAACGACGGTTCGATTTTCGGGTTTGAAGTATGTCGACGCGACGCGAACGAGGTCGGCGGGGACGACTTTAGTATAACGATCGTAATATTCGTTGATCGAATCGATCGAACCCGCGATCGCGATCGATTCGCACGCGGCGCGGGCGACCGAGTCGGGGCCGACGAGCGTGCCGGCGAACTCGTAGCGCGCGTGCGATTGGATCGCGGCGAGCCGATCGGGTGAGATCGGCTTCTCCGCGGCGCGGGATAACGTCTGGAAGATCTCGTCCCTCACCTCGGCGACGAATTCGGGCTTGCGTGCGCGAACGAGCACGAGGAAAAGCCCCGGGTCGCGTTTCCGTTCGGGCTCGGCAATCATCATCGCGACCTTCCGCTCGGCGAGCACGAGCTTCTTATAAAGCGGGCTCGCCTCGCCGAACGCCCCCTGCGCGACCGCGGCAAGAGCCGGGCCGTCGGCGTGCGTCGCGTCGGGTATGTGATATCCGATTAACAAGACCGGCAACGTCTCCGAGGGCCACTTGAGATCGGCGGCGTGCTCGCGATCCTGCGCGGGTTCCGCGGGAATCGTCACGCCGGACTTCCCCCGTTCCCACGTTCCATAATGTTCACGAACAAGCTTGAGCAGGCGATTATGATCGACTTCGCCGACGACGACGATCGTGCAATTCTCGGGTCGATACCATCGATCAAAGAACGTTTTGCTGTAATCGAATTGATTGGGCATATCCTTGACGTCGGCGAGAAAGCCGATCGTCGTATGCCGATACGTATGCGTTTTGTAAGCCTCGGCGTGAAGCGTCTCCTCCAGGATCAAAAACGGCGACGACGCCCCCTTGTTGTATTCGCCCAACACGGCGCGCGATTCCTTCTGAAAATCGGGCTTGTCGTACTCGAGATTGCGAAACCGATCGGCCTCGAGCTCGACCGCGGTCGCGAGCGCGGTCGCCGGAATCGTCATGTGATAACACGTATAATCGTCTGTCGTGAAGGCGTTCGAATCCGCCCCCAATCCCTTCAACACGTCGTTGTATTTTTCCTGGGGATATTTCTTGGTTCCGCGAAACATCATGTGTTCAAAAAAATGCGCGAAACCCGAAAGACCGGGTTCAACCTCGTTCCGCGATCCCGTTTTGACGACCGTGTAATACGCGACGATCCCGGGAGAATCGAACGGAATCGAGATCACCGTCAGTCCGTTCGGGAGCGAATCGGATCGGACGGGGAACGGAAAAATCGGTTCGCCCCCGCGGGCTCGATCGATCGGCCCGGCGGCCGCCATGAACAGAGCCGTCGCAAAGGCGAACCGAACACAAGTTGAATGCCTCATATGACAAGTATTCCCTCGGATTACCTTATCGAGATGCGAACGATCGAACCGTCGACCGCTCGCCCGCCTGTACGCCGAAGCTCTTGCCGTCGGGCTCGATCCGAACGCGAATGAATTCGCCCCCCGCCGCGGTCGCGTTGGCGATCAGCGTGTCGTCGGCGTCACGCGCTCGCGGGTTCTTATGAAGTTGATACGACGCGCGGATCGATGCGATCGATTTGAGAGCGGCGACGGTATTCGGCTCGCATCCTTTCCTCGCGCCGTTGTTCATGATCGTGACGGTCGGCTCGATCGTCCGAAGAAGCGTCGGGTGATTCGACAGATCAAGCCCGTGATGCGTCACCTGATACAGATCGACCCGACCGATCAGGTCGACCGGACAAACAAGCTTCTTCTCGACGTTCCATGTCAGATCGCCGCAATCCAAAAATGTAAAATCACCAAGCTCAAACAGAAACGCAAGGCTTCGAGCGTTGTCCGAGAGATCGACGGGATGATCGGGAACGACATCGTCGCAGTGACGATTCGCATCTCCACCCGCCGATTTACGCTCGCTCCCCCAGCGCTTTTCGGCCGAAATCGTCTCGCCGCCGGACGCGAGCACGATCGCGCGAAGATCCCCCTTGAGCGGCAGACGATCTCCCGCCTTGAGCGTTTTTCGCTTCCCCTCGCTCGCTTGGCGATACGCAATCCCGAGCGGATCGTCGCGTTTGGGACCATCGGGGAATTTTTTCGCATCCTGATCGGGAGCGTCAAGATCGGGCAGCCCGCGATCCCAATAATGGTCGATCCGCACCAGCTTGGTCAACGCGCCCAACCCGCCGAAATGATCACGATGCCAATGAGTCGTCACTAAATGATCAATATGATCAAGCTTGCATGCGTCACGGACGACTCGTTCGATCCGCTTGGCGTCGCGGTCGCCGAAGCCCGGCCAGCCCGTATCGATCAGGATCGATTCGCGCTCGGGGGTGACGATCAACGTCGCCGCGCCTCCGTCGACGTCGATCCAGACAATCTCCATTTGACGTTTGGGCGCGTCGGCGCCCAGCAGGGCGACGAGTCCGAGGGTGACGATCATCGGCTGAAACAAACGTGCATTCATGGATCTTCCTCGTTAAGTGGTCATTCGGATCGACCGAGTCGTTCGAGCAGATTGCGCGTGATCGTTTGAACGCGGCGATCGGGACCGCGCGGCTTGGTGTAAACCGCGGGCCGAACGTATCCGGGAGGCTCGGAAAGCCCGTCCGCCCACCAGATCGTCGACGCGCTCATGACGAAATTCCCCTTCGGCCCGGGGTAGATCGTCGCGGTATATGTTCCTTTGATTTTGCCGTAAACCGTCTCGCCCCCCGCGACGACCTCGAGCCCCGGAATCGCCGCGGGATCCGAGTGCGATTCCCAGCCCACCAGCCCCGGGATCGAATCGCCTTTCTTCATACCCGTATCTTTGAACAACCAATGATCGGGCTTAAGGCACGTCCAATCGCCTCCTCCCATAATCGGATACGTACTTCTCGCTCCGATTAAAGTCGCTTCGTTGGGACCGTTCTCGCGCAAGCGTTTCATCGCGGGGAGCAGCTTCTCCCCCTCCTCGACCCCGGGTCCGCCGAACCGCCCGACACGCTCGATCACGCGATTCGGCCGACCGTCCGAACTCGGGCCGATCCTCACCACCCCGCACACGCTGTTCCCCGAAAGAAACGCCAAATTCAAACCGTCGGCCGCCGCCTGTTTCATATGATTGAACATATCCAGCGACCAATACTCGTCGTGCCCCGTCGAAATCCACGCGCGGGCGCGCTTAAGACCCGCGGGATCGGCGTGAGTATCGATGTTTGATATGTAACTGATGTCGTAGCCCTGCTGTTCCATCCAGTAAACGAGCGGGAACTCCCACAACAAGAATTCTCCCGAGCCGACCGAAAGCGGAGCGTCAAGGATCTGGCAATATTTGCCGTACGGCCGGTCGAAACTCGTACAAACATCGGGCCCCCAATACCACTCGTCCTTACCGTCGTCGTAAAGCGAATAATGATCGGGCCAGCGATTGTAAGCGTTCCACGTGTTGTCGGATGTTTGAACGAGGAAATCGACCGCGCGGTCGTCTCGCACCACAAAAATGATGTAACTTTGATACTTCTCGCGTTCGGCGGTGAGCTTCGCCAGATAAACGCCGCTCGTCCAATCGAGCGGAATCGAAAGCGAGACGCACGCCGGCCATGCGCACTCGCGCACCCGCTTCTCGCCGACTCCGGGATCGGGTTGAACCGATCCGTCGAACGGCCCCAACCGAACGACGAATCGACCCCCATGACCTTGATAATATCCCATGCGATAAAGATCGATCACGAACTTCGACGCGGGATTCGTACTGACATGAAATGATATTTGTTCGCCGAGCCGAACCGACGTCTTCGAGGCGAATCCCTCGATCCACGGCGAGCGGTATTTCGTTTTAGGGTCGATCGCGGTTTTACTCGCCATCCAATCGCGGGTTCCAGCGCGGTCGTTTTCGATCCGGATCGTATCGCGATTCGCCGCTGCGAGCGGGTTTATAACGTGCGCATCGGCGCGCGGAGTGCGCGGCTCGGCCGCGGGTCTCGCGGATCCGCCGATCCCGCCGAGGCTCGCCGCGGCGCCGAAAGCGGCCGCCGATTTGAGGACCTCGCGACGTTTGGGTTGAGAGTGCT
>JAKBCQ010000446.1 GCA_021807585.1 Planctomycetota bacterium
CGATGCGAGTGTTTTTTCGCCGAGCACGCCGATGTCGTCGCGGTGTTTGTTCGAGACGATGGACGGGTCGCCGCGGAACGGATTACAATTCTTTTGCGTCTCGGCCCGCGAATTCTCTAACATTGCACGAATTAAACCTCGATTGATACGATTCCCACCCCGGTCGGCCTTCGCTCCTCGACGAGACCTTTGAAATGAGAAAACGAATGAACATACTAAATACTAAGCACGTCGCGGGGTCGACTGTTCGTATTTGGCTGATCGTCTTGGCGTTTGGACTTGGAATCCGCGTCGGATTCCAGGAGCGAACTCTCGCGGCGGGCGAATCCGCGGCCCGCGCCGCCGCGAACTTCACGCCCCGCACTCGGCTTTCCATCGTGGGAGAGAAGTGGCTCGTCAACGGTAAGCCGAGTCACTCGGGTTCGCGCGCCGAGGGGCTCCTGATGAACGTGCGGATGGTGAACTCGGTGTTCGAAGACGCAGGCAAACCGACGTTTGATCCGGACGACTGTACGAACCGCTTCCTGGCTCAACTACCCGATTATGCCGCGCATGGCGTGGGCGCTTTCACCATCAGCCTGCAAGGAGGGACGCCGGGCTACGAGGGAGCGATCAACTCGGCTTTCGCTCCCGATGGTTCCTTGCGAGAGACTTATCTCTCACGTGTTCAGCGGGTTATTGAGGAATGCGATCGGAGCGGTCGGGCAGTCATCCTGAGCTGCTTCTACCAGCGGCAGGATCAGATTCTCGCCGACGACGCAGCGATACGTGGAGCCGTGATCAACATTGCGAGTTGGCTTCATCGTTCAGGCTATCGCAACGTGGCGCTCGAGATCGCCAACGAATTCGACCACCCCGGGTTCGACCACGGTTTGATCCGTACCGTCGCCGGCGAGATTGAGCTGATTCGCCTGGCGAAAGCGACCGCGCCTGGGCTGCTTGTCTCGACGAGCGGCTTAGGTCACGGTCGATATCCCGACGCCTTGGCGCAGGTCGCCGATTATATTCTCATCCATTTTAACGGCACTCCGATTTCGGAGATCCCCGGTAGAATCACGGCTCTCAAACGATTCCACAAGCCGATTGTCTGCAACGAGGACGAAAAAATCGGCGCGGAGGGTGCACGAGCCGCGGAACTCTGCGTGAGCAATGGCGCCTCATGGGGGTTCATGGCCGAGAGGGTCAATCAGCACTTCCCGTTCGTCTTTCATGGAGCGGCCGACGATCCGTTGGTCTACGCCAAGCTCAAGGAACTGACGTCGACCGATCGATCGACGAACAAGACCGCGGCGAAGGACTACTTCCCGCCGCCTGAATCGCAAGGCGGCTGGCGCAAACTCAACGATGCGAACGACATCCGCCGGATCGCGGGCATGGATCCGGACCGGCTCGCAAAACTGCGCACATGGCTCCGCGAGTCGGATCGACGTCGCTTCGCCGCCGTCGTGATCAGGAGAGGCTACATCGTCCTGGAGGAAGAAAGAGGAGCGAGCTCGGTATCGAGTTCGGAACGAGTCGCATCGTGCTCAAAAGCCGTCTGCGCCACGGTTTTAGCCATTGCATCGGAACAGAGCCGCCAGGGAAAGACTCCGCGTAAAATGTCGTTCGATGATCATGCTTTTGATTATATCCCGTGGGCTTGGCCGCTGAGCGATTCGCGGAAAGCGACGATCACGGTTAAGCAACTGCTCAATCATACGTCGGGCATTTGTCCTGAAGCGACCGGCGCCCCGAACGACGGCGACTGGGCGTATATCTTGGGACACACCGGCGATCCAAGGACCGCAAGGACGGCGTTTGATCCCGGAACGGCGTGCGGATACTCGACTCACGCCTTGGCGCACGCGTCGCTCGTGTGTGAGACGGTCACGGGTAAGCCGTACGATCAATTTGCGATCGAGGCGCTCTTCCAGCCGCTGGGAATCGAGCATTGGCGATTTCAATACTATGAAGGCGGTACGAAGTACGGCCGACATCCATCGCACGGATTGGGCATGCCTGCGCGTGACCTGGCTCGGATCGCGTATTGCATGTCGCGCGACGGCCGCTGGGGAGACAAGCAGGTGATCCCCGATTGGTTTGTGGCTCAGACGGCGTCGCCGACCCACAATGTCCACGGTCCTGAAATGCGATTCAAAATCAATTCTCAAATATTCTCTCATGGATGGGAATTGCCCGCTCGACTGACCGGCGAAGGAGGGCGGAGCGGTCAAGGAATCCCCGCGGACGCCCGTTCCAAGCCCGGCTCCGGCGGGCAGTTGATCGCGTTTGTGCCCAGCCTCGATCTGGTCGTCACGCGACAGACCGGAGAAAGCGGCGAATGGCCGTTTGAAGAGTATCTGCGTCAAGCTTGCGCAGCCGTCACCGACATTCCTTGAAGATGAGTCTAAAACAAAGAAGTGACAATCTTATGAAATATAGATTCGTTATGAAGTCCAAGACGACGGCGCTCGGATTCTCCGCGATTGATGAACATCGGGGCGAATTTCGATCCGATCCATCGGCTCGGCCGGCTCGTCGGGCCGATCGTTCGATCGGTTTATCAAATCGATCGGTTTGGTTTTCGGTCGGCGTAATCGCTCTTGTCTCGGCTTCAATCGCCGCGGGTCCCCGCGCGGCCGTATCAACCGCATTGGCACAAACCGAATCCAAACATCCCAACGCGGGTCCGACCGAAGTCGATCAGAAGACGTCGGAGCGACGGACGATCTTGGGCGTGAAGGGGTCTCGATTCACACTCGATGGAAAGGAGACGTTTCTCCTTGGCTTCAGCTATTACGGAGCGGCGGGGGCCCCTGAAGATTTCGTCCGACGCGATCTCGATGATTTACAGCGCCGCGGCTTTAACTGGCTGCGCGTCTGGGCGACTTGCAACCTATTTGAACAGGACATCACCGTTGTGGATTCGACCGGGGGACCGCGCGAACATCAATTGAACAAACTTAAAAATATTGTGGCCGATTGCGATCGTCGCGGGCTGGTGGTCGACGTCACGCTGACACGCGACAAGTCGAACCCCGGGACTGGTTTGCCGAACCTCACGGCGCACCTCCGCGCGGTGCGAACGGTGGTGACCGCACTCAAGCCGTATCAAAACTGGTTTCTCGACCTGGCTAACGAGCGCGACGTTGGTGACGATCGGTATGTACCCGCGGTCGAACTCAAAACACTCAGGGACGAAGTCCGACGTCTTGATCCACAACGCCTGGTTACGGCTTCATTCGGCGGTCACGATCTTGGCCCTCAAGACGTGCGCGACTCCCTCCAAACAGCCGGCCTCGACTTCTTGACCCCGCACCGACCAAGAGATCGTACGTCGCCCGCTCAAACCGAAGCGAAGACCCGCGAGACCCTGGCCTTACTGATGGAGATGAGCCGACTCGCGCCGATTCTGTACCAAGAACCACTACGCCGCGGCTACATCGCATGGAACCCGACATCGGCCGACCTGTTAACCGATTTACGCGGTGCGAAAGCGGGCGGAGCCGCGGGCTGGTGTTTCCATAACGGCCCAGAACGAGAGTCGCGCGAGAATCGTCCCCGTCGTTCCTTCGATCTTCGTTCTCAACGTTTACTTGATCAATTGGACGCCGAAGAACTGATCGTCGTCAGACGAGCGTCAATCGAGATCGGTCGCAATGGCGATGACGACGGTCGACGCCGAAAACCCGCTCCTCAAGTCCAAACTCATCGTTCCGAATAAGGAGTCTCGATCACACAAGCCCTGTTTTAAAATCTGTGTTTTTCTTGAGATGGAAGAGGAGCGTCGACGCTTTAAAATCGTGATACATTTATATTTTGAACACTTGCCCGCCGGCTACGGCTCTTATCGGAGGGCGAAATCGACTTCGGTCTCAAGTTTCCTCCCGCGGCGGCGCGCATCGACCCCTTCGAATCAAGATCCCCGCACATCGTGAGATCATCAGTCAATCACCCGCCGGAGACGGGTAATTGACTGAACAATTCATCCGACGTCGACTCACAACCGCGGCTCGGTCGGCGGGGTTACTTGTCGCGCGATTCGCCGCGCGCCAGCAGATACGCGACAAGATCGAGAATCTCCTCCTCGGTTAAACTGTTAAGCAAACCCGCGGGCATCGGCGATACCTTTGAAGGCTGA
>JAKBCQ010000447.1 GCA_021807585.1 Planctomycetota bacterium
TCGGCGTTCGCCACGGATGATTGCGCTCCCTGATTTAGCCCGGAGTATCGCGATCGAGCGGATTCGACCTTCGATTCTAACCGCGGAATCGCCGGCTTCGAACCGACACGGAGAACTTTGCGTTCGACATACGGATCGGCGTCGTTCGATTACAACCATAATGGAATCGTATAACTATACATAGGTTAGGATCAGGTTATGAACCGACGGATTCGACCGAGCGTTCGCCGTTTTTGATCGTCTCCCATTCGTCCCACGAGTAAAGGACTTCGCGGGGTGCGCCGGCTTTGTATTCGCCGACGATGCCGTCTTCGGCCATGTAATCGATGAGCCGCGCTGCGCGACCGTAGCCGATGCCGAGCGCTCGTTGCAAGAGCGAGCACGACCCTCGTCCCTCACGGATGACGATCTCGATCGCGGGTTCGTAGTATTCATCGCGTTCCTTGAGCGCCGCGCCGCGCTCCTTGCCGCCGGGACCGCCGCTCACCTGGAGCTGGACGAGTTCTCTGCTGAATTCGACCGGATACTGTTGCAGATACGTACAAATACGGTTGACTTCACCGTCGGATACGTAGGTTCCCTGGGCTCGGATGATGTGCGAGGTTCCCGGGATGAGGAAGAGCATATCGCCGTTGCCGAGGAGTCGATCGGCGCCCATTTCATCAAGGACGACACGGCTATCGCCGCGGCTTGCGACCTGGAAGGCGATCCGCGCCGGGAGGTTTCCTTTGATCAATCCGGTGACGACGTCGACGGTCGGTTTTTGAGTCGCGACGATCAGGTGCATGCCGACGGCGCGCGATTTTTGCGCCAGGCGAACGATGTGCGATTCGACCTCTTTGGCCGCGGTCATCATCAGATCGGCCATCTCGTCGGCGAGGATAACAATATACGGCATATATGTGGGGATCGCGGCGCGTTCGTTGTCGTCCTCGGGGCGGATCCGTTCGTACAACTCTTCTGGACCGAGCTCGTTATACGATTGAATGTTACGAACGCCGGCGCGAGCCAAAAACGCGTACCGTTCGTCCATCTTGTCGCACGCCCACGACAGGATCGACTCGGCTTTCTTCATATCTGTAACAACAGGATGCATTAAATGAGGGATACGTTTAAATTGAGAAAGCTCGACCATTTTGGGGTCGATGAGGAGGAGCTTGACTTCGTCGGGGCGTTTGGTCATGAGGATCGAGAGGATCATCGCGTTTAAGCAGACCGATTTGCCCGTGCCCGTTCGGCCGGCGATCAGCAGGTGGGGCATATCGACCAAATCGAAGACGAGGGGCGTACCTTTAACGTCCATTCCCAGAAAGAGGGGGATTCGGCAGCGATCGAGGCGGTTTTCGCCCGCCGAGACGACTTCGCTGAGTCTGACGATCGCACGCACGTCGTTGGGCACTTCGATGCCGACGGTCGTCTTACCGGGGATCGGAGCGACGACGCGAACGCTTTGCACCGCAAGTGCGATCGCCAGGTCGTCGGCGAGGCCGATGATCCGCGAGACCCTGAGGCCGGCTTCGAGCTCGACTTCAAATTGTGTGATGACGGGACCGGTATCGATCTGAACGACGCGAACCTGGTAGCCGAAATCGAGGAGGGTTCGTTCGAGGATCGCGGCTCGGGCCTGGATTTTCGTCTCGCGCTCGTGCACCTGGTGTTCGGCGGGGGGTTCGAGCAGAGTGCGTGGCGGAAGCTGAAATTCCCCTCCCGCGGCCGGAACGATCGGCGCGGGAAGCATCGCATGGGGACGTTTTGGTTCACCCCCCTGTGATGATTGATGAATCAAATCGCGCGTCGGCGCCACAGCCGACGCGGATGGAACATTCGGTTCGCCGGCTCGCCCCCAGGGCGAAAGCCGAGGCGCGGCGGGGTGGCGTCGCCCGTCGGCGTCGACGATCTCGGGTCGATCGGCGATCAGCGCCGCGGCCGATGCCGCGGGAGCGGCGACGCGATCGTGATCGTGCGTCGCGCGGTCGTCGCGGCCGCCGCGGCCGATTCGATCGAACAGCCGATTATGCACAAGAAAGTGAAAAGGAACTCGTTCAAAAATAAAAACAAGCGATATAACTAAAGATATAAGCATAAATATTTGAACGCCGACGGCGCCGAGTTCCCATTCGAGCGCGCGGCGAACGATCGCGCCGAGATAGCCTCCCGGACCCGCGAGGGGGGGGGAGCCCAACGGCGGGTGCGAGCGGTCGAGCGCGGTGGCTGCGACCAGGCCGAGGAGTGCGAAGCCCGCGACGGCGCGGAGGCCTCGCCGGGTGTTCCAGCGTTCCGAGACGAGGAGATAGATCACGAAACCGAGCGCCGCGGGGGCGATCGGGCTCGATTGCCCTAACGTGCTTACAAGTTGATATGACAATGACGCGCCGAGAAAGCCCCCCGGGTTGCGGGGCGCGGCGTTGACGGGAGCGACTTCGAAGCCTGGGGGATCGGCGGGATCTCGGCCGAGCAGCGAGGCCGTAAGGAACAGCCAGGCGAGCCCGAGGAGGAGTACGAGCCCGAGGCGTTTGAGTCGCGGGTGATCGGTCATGATGTCCCTCGGCGCGGCGCGATTCGCGGTCATGGTTTGAGCCGCCGCGCGGATCGCCGTCCCGACGTCCGCTCCGCCGCGCCCCGATTGTATCGACGTCGAGGCTCGGACGACTTCACCTCGGATCCGCGGTTTTGCCCGACGAGGCGAACCATATCGTTGCGATCGGCGCATTCGCCAAGGTTCGCCGACGACCGGGCTCGATCACGCGCAGGGATAAGCCGCGCGACGCGTTGGGGAGTTTTCCGATCGGCGTCGAGGTTCTCTGAGATCGATCGCGACTTTTAGGACGGCGGTTTGGGTGATCGTCATCGTCGACTCACGACTGGGTGAGGTCGATCGTTCCCCCTTCGTAATCGGCGGACTCGGTCGTCTGGAGCTTCCCTTCGAGATCAAGGTAAATTTTCCCTTGCATGATCTCCTGGATCACGACCTGCATCTTTTCGCCGCGGTGATCGACGAGCGGACGAGCCCCCTGATTGAGCGCGATCATTCGCTTCTGAATCAGTGTGGACAATTTGAAACGACCGCCGACTCTGTTAACGATTTCGTCTTCTTTCAATTCATCAATCATGTTTCGACGAACCTCCGCAGCCCAGGTTGATAAGGAGTAGCACGAGTCGCTCGACGCATTGGTCGAGATCGACGTTGACGATTTGATGATCGTACCGATCGGCCTTGGCGATTTCGTCGCGGGCCGCGGCGAGCCGGCGTTGGATTGCGGCTTCTTCTTCGGTTTTTCGGTCGCGAAGCCTGCGTTCGAGCTCCTCCATACTTGGCGGATGAATGAAGACGAGGACGGCGTTGGGGACGCGTTCTTTCACTCCAAGAGCGCCTTGAACGTCGATTTCGAGAAGCACGCACATTCCCTCGTCGAGCGTCCGGAGGACGGGTTCGATCGGCGTGCCGTAATACTGACCGTGAACAAACGCCGATTCGAGCAACGATCCGCTCGCGCGGGCGGATTCAAAATCGTCTCGATCACGAAAGTAATAATCGACCCCTTCGCGTTCGCCGGCGCGGGGAGCGCGCGTCGTCATTGATACCGAGAGCATCGCGTTGACCTCGGGACGAGCCGCGAGCCGCCGCGCGATCGTGCTCTTGCCCGATCCCGAAGGCCCCGAGATCACGACGAGCCGACCCTTCCGATCGGCCGGCCGCGACCCCCTCCCCTCTTGAATTCTGGAATCCATCATAAAACGGAATCTCTTAAATCTTGATATATCCTTGCCGTTTATCCTTGAAAAACTAACACCCGGATCAAAACATTATTCAATATTGAGAATGAGCTCGCGAATCTTTTCGAGGATTCCCTTGATCGACACGACCTCGCGGCTGATCGACACGTCGCCGGCTTTTGATCCGATCGTGTTCGTCTCTCGGCCCATCTCCTGGACGACGAATTCGAGCTTGCGACCGCTCCCCTCGGTTTCGGCGAGCGCCTCGTCGAACGCGTCGAGATGCGCGGCGAGCCGAACGACCTCTTCGGCGATATCCGAGCGTTCGGCGTAGATCGCGACCTCGCGGATCAGATCGGCGGGCTCGACCGCGATCCCGTGCTCGGCGACGAGCGA
>JAKBCQ010000448.1 GCA_021807585.1 Planctomycetota bacterium
CGGATTTTGCGCGGCGCCGATCGAGCTCCCGGCGGGCGTGGGTATCAAGGGAGCGGGGCGTTTCGCGACGATCATCGACGCCCGCTCGGCGGCGTTCGGGATTTCGACCTCGGGGGGATCGAACGCCGAAATCGCCGATCTCACCGTGATGGGCGCCAAACAAACGAACATCAAGATCGACGCCGCTCGATCGACGCATATTCACGGCGTGCGAAGCGTCGGCGGCATCAACGGGATCGTATTCTCAAATGTTAAGAACGGTCGGATCGAGAACACGATATGCGACGAGAATCGCTACGGGATCATCGTCGGCGGCGGCGAGAACGACGTCGTGGTCAATTGCACCCTCGTGGGGAACGGTTCGATCGGGCTCAGCATCCCCGGAGGCGAACGGCCGATCGCGTTTAACAACGTCGTCGTCGATAGTTCGACGTGCCTCTATCTGGGAGATCAAGTCGTCGAGCCTAAAATCGATTATAACTTATATTTTGGTCAAACGATCGGCAAGCTCCCCGAACAAACCGCGAAAAATTCGCTCAATGAGTGGAGATATTTAAGCGGTCAAGACGTTCATTCGGTTTCGTATTCGGTCGAGTTTCGCAATCGTAAGATCGGCGATTATCGCGCCTCGAACTCGCCGGGGTGGTCGCTCGAGCGCGCGACGACCTCGGATTGGGGAGCGGTCGAATTCGCCGGGGTGAAGGCGCCCGCGGCCGATATCGACGGCGCGGCCCGCATCGGCGCGGCCGACGCGGGGGCTTTCGAGATCGCATTCAAGCCTTCGAGCGAACCCGATGCGCGATTCGATATCGAATCCGATCGCGGCTGGAAAAGCGCCGGAGTCTTCGACCGGCACGATCGGCTCGTTTTTTATCTGTTCCACGACCTGCCGCTCGCCAAGGGAACGTATTCGTTCTGGGCGCCCAAGACGAACGATTGGGGACGCGGGATCGCCGCGGGCGAATATGAATTGAGGATCGTCGAAGCCGAACTCGACTGGCGTTATCTGGGATATCTCGGCGACGACGGCGAGCCTTCTACCGCAAGTCGCACCGCGTCGGTCGCTCCGGGCTTGGTCGCGTTCGATCGCTCGGGCCACCTGTTGATGGCGCAAGGCTGGTCCGAGGACGGAGTCAACCTTCGCGCCTACGCCGCCGTCGACGGCAAGCTCGACTGGTTCTTCGACGGGTCGTCGGATACGCGGGGATTGACCGTCGACCGCGACGGCTTCGTGTACCAGGCTCGTAATCTTGAAAAATCAATTAAACTTACACGTCTTGATTCAAAGACGGGAAAGCTCGCGGCTTCGAAGGGATTTCCCGGGGGGGAGGCGCAAGCCTCGCTCGATCCCAAATTCGAGGGGCTCGCCGAGCTCGACGGCAGGCTCTTTATCGCCGATCGCGCGCACAACGAGGTGAAGGCGACCGGCGTCGGCGGCTCGGAGTTCGTCGATACGTTCGTCGTCGACGCGCCTTCGCATCCCGCGGCCGATCGCGTCAATCACCTTGTCTGGCTGATCTCGGGCGATAAAAAGGTGATCGCGATCAACGGCCAAGGAAGAATCCTCGTCGAGTCGACCCCCGTCGAATTCCCCGGGGCGTTGTCGTTTCACGAAGGATCGCTTGCGATCGCCTCGCGGAAGACCGGCAAGGTGCACGTCTTCGACGCGTCGACGCCGACCGAACTCAAACCGACGCGAACGCTCGGACGCGGCGACGGTCCGTTCGGCGCCTACCTGCCCGATCGCTTCACCTTCCAGGCCGCCTCCCGATTTCCCGGCTCGCATCTCGATATCGCGCTCGGACCGAACGCGATGATCGCCGTGATCGACGGTAATCGATTACTCGTATTTAATAACGAAAATCATCTTATGTGGTCGACATATGGATCGTTCGGCAACGCGATGACTCCCTCGTTCGCCGACGCGAACCGGATCTACGACGAACAAGGAAATCGCACGCTCGTCGTCGACGCGGCGAAAGGGGAGTGGAGACCCGAGGCGTTCTGGTCGATCGGATTGAAGAATCAGGAGTTTCTCGGCGATTTTGAGATCAACGGCAAAAGATATGGAGTTTATCTGATTGCGGTATCGGGGCGGGAACGATCGCTCGTGACGGGTCGATACATTGCGCACGCGTTTCATCCCGTTTCGGTGCTGACCAAACAGAAAAATCAGTTCGCGATCATTACCGACATGAACCAGGACGGGATTTTCGACGAGCGTGATTCTCCCAGGATCGTCGCGGGATTGCGATCGGGTATCTCATGGTTCGAGCGGTTCAACGTGCTTTATCCGGGCGGCGATATCCTGGCGATCGGATCGGGGGGAAACTGGTTCGCGCATTGGAAACCGACGCTCGACAATCACGGAACGCCCGTCTATCTTCCCGAGAAAGTCGTTTCGTTACCGCGCGATCCCAAAGGCGTGATTTCGCCATACACGCACGAGTATGATCCAATCAATCTACTTTGTATCGTCCCGACGACCGGCGGGATGTATACCGCGTGCGCGAGCTTCCGATCGTCGCCGGGAGGGACCGGGCTTTCGAACACCGCCGGCACCGATCTCGTCGGCGTCGATTCCCGCGGTGAATCCCGGTGGGTTCATCCGTATAGTGAAAAGAAGGGGATCGTCGGACTGGCGCGGTTGGGGTCGGTGATGATCACGGGGGTGACCGAGACGTCCGAGATTCTCGCGGTCGATCGCGACGGTCTGGGGCTAAACGGCTTTACGCTTCCCGCGAAGATCCATTACCCCGGCTATTTTCTCGATCACACCGAGGCGGTGCGGTCGTTTCGCGGAACCGACGGCCGCTCGTACGCGCTCGCGGCCGATAATTCGAGCGGTCGAATCCACTGGTGGCGACTCGAAGGAGAAGATCGCATCTTGAAACATCGATCGTTGATCGCCGTTTCGCCCGAGCTCGCTCGCGTGATCGCCGCACGACCGCGCCGGGGCGGATCGACGACCGTCCAACCGAAGCCGCCCGTCGTTCGAGTTCCTCGTCTCGAATCCCCCTTCGCGATCGACGGAAACCTTGATAAATGGCGCAAGGCGGGGATCGTCCCTCAGATCATCATGACCCCCGAAACCTCGCCGGGAGGGATCTCGGGCCCGCGCGACGCCTCCGCGGTCATTCGAATCGCCTATCATGAAAAATCGTTGTATGTTCAGGTCTTGCAATTCGACGACGTCGTCAGTTTTCATCAGCCTGTCGTATTCCATTACAAGCAAGATTGTGTCGAAATGTGTATTAATGGATTTATGACCGGATTCAAGTTCGACGTCGCGCAGACGACCGACGCGGGCGCGATGATCATTCGCCAACGCTTCGGCGCGAACGGGCTCGAAAAAGTCCTTCCCAAAAATCACGTCCCGCTTTCGATCAAGGTTCTCGAGAACGCCGGAGAAGTCGTCGAACGCGAACTGATCGAAAACGTCTTTGGTGAAAATATGGCCGATTGCAAAGTGATTGTCACGGAATTCAAACTGCCGATCGACGAGATCACTTACCAGGGAGATCCCAAGGCGATCTTCCCGCTTCGCCCGGGACAAACGTTTTGGCTCGGCTTCATGATCGACGACAACGACAACCCCGGAACCGACGTGCAAAATTTGATGGTTTGGCCCTCGACCTACGGAACCTTCAAGGCGACCGAATCGGGCGCGCGCGCCGTCCTCGATTGAAAGAAATCTGGAGTTGAAGCTTTATGAAATCACGTACCGAATATTTGACGTTTAAGATCGCGGGGCGGACGGGGTTCGTGAACATCACGCCGCGGATCGAGGAGATCGTCGCGCACAGCGGAGTGAAGGAGGGGCTCGTCCTCGTCAACGCGATGCACATCACCGCGTCGGTCTTCATCAACGACGACGAACCCGGGCTTCATCAAGATTACACGACATGGCTTGAAGGCCTCGCTCCCTTCGACCCTTCCCCCGATCGTTATCGCCACAACCGAACGGGCGAGGACAACGCCGACGCCCACATGAAACGGCAAATCATGGGGAGGGAGGTCGTCGTCGCGATCACCAGGGGAAAGCTCGATTTCGGCCCCTGGGAACAAATCTTTTACGGCGAATTCGACGGCGATCGACCCAAACG
>JAKBCQ010000449.1 GCA_021807585.1 Planctomycetota bacterium
CGCAGAAGTTGCGGGCCGAGGGTCCTCTCGACCCCGCCGACGTGGTCAATTACATCGCTCAGGCTGCGCGCGGATTGGCGCATGCGCACGAGATGGGGATTGTTCATCGCGATATCAAACCTTCCAATTTGTTGTTGAGTAAGAATCAGAAGGTGAAATTGCTTGATCTTGGATTAAGCGTGTTGATGGAGGCGGATCAGCATTCGACGTTCGAGACGGCGGACGGGATCGCGGTGGGGACGGTTGATTATATGTCGCCCGAGCAGGCGTGCGGCAAGCCGGTTGACGGGCGAAGCGATTTATATAGTTTGGGATGTGCGATGTATCACCTGATCTCGGGACGGCTGCCGTTTCAGGGGGATTCGCCGATCGAGCGATTGGGGAAGAGGATCGCGGGTCTTCCGACTCCGATCCGTCAGATTCGGCCCGATATTCCGTCGAACGTGGTGAAGGTTCTGGACAAGTTATTGGCGACGAACCGGCGTGATCGGTATCAGACGGCTCACGAGGTGGCCGAGGCGCTCGAGGCGTTGCTCGATAAGAAACCGAGCCAGGCTTCACCCGGGACGATCGAAGAAGACCTCGCGAGCGATGAATTCGACCCGGGTACGGGCGAATACGCCGATCAAATCGACGTCACCGATCGACCTCAAACCGCCGCGGCCGCGAGTCCGGAGTGGGTTCGATCGCTCGCGGCGAAGTTTGAGAGATCGCCGCGGCGGGTGATCGCGGCGTGTTTTTTGGCGATATTGGCGGCCTTCGCCGCGGGGGTGGTCGTCGGAAAGATGTTCTTTTAATCTTATTTTTTGCATTCTTTTAACACGAAATGATTTGATATGAGCGTGAAGACGTATTCACAATTAATGAAGGATGCGGCGCGGGATCGGGTGGCGGCGACGTTGCGTTCGCTGCCGAGGTTTCGGGGGAAGATCGCGGCGGCGAACGTATTACGGTCGTTGTTTCGATTGGATCAGAGGGAGCCGGCGATCGAGGTATTGGTTCAAATGAAGAACGGTCGGACGGTACGGATCGACCCGCGCGGTCCGACCGAGTCGCACGTTTATTGGACAGGAACATATTACGACGCGTTTTTTGACGATGCGGCGCGGTTCTCGCGTAAGGGGGGCGTCGTTCTGGATGTGGGCGCGCATGTGGGGTTTTTCGCGTTATCGATCGGCTCACGGCTGCGAGAAACGGGGGGCCTGGTGTACGCCTTCGAGCCGCTCGAAGGGAATTACAATCGCCTTGTTGAACATATTGCGATGAATAAACTGGAGGAGACGATCAAGCCGATTCGGCTGGCGTTGGGGTTGAGCGCCGGCGAGGTTCTTATGTCGAAATGTGTCGATCATCCGGGGTCGACCGGGAACGCGTTTGTGTTGGGTAGGGGGGTGGCCGGCGAGAAGACGTGTACGGCGCGGTCGGCTCGGCTCGACGACGCGGCGCGCGAGTTGGGGATCGATTCGTGCGATTTGATCAAGGTGGATATCGAGGGTTGTGAGTTCGATTTCTTGCGCGGGGGGCGTGAATTCCTGGAGAGGCACACGCCGCTCGTCTATATCGAGCTCAATTATTTTTGGATGAGGGAATTTGGTTGGTCGCTCGTCGATTTGAATGATTATGCGAAGTCGATCGGTTACGGCGTGTATCGCGAGGTGAAAGGGGCGTGGATCGCGGCGGAGCACGAGGGAACAAAGGTCGAGAATTCGTTGATGGTTCCGATCGGCGGCGAAGTTGAATCGCGTGCGCGGGGCGTTTTTCAGTTTGGTTGAGGCGGGGGGTTTGGGCGCGGGGAGAGGCTGAGGGAAGCTCCCGTGTTCGCCGCGAGACCGTATGGAAGATCGAAGAGGTTTGGTCGCCTGCGGTTGCGAAGGTTGCTCTCGTCGGAAGAAAGCATTTTGATCAACTCGGATGAAGGGGAGGGGGGTGGGGGGTTGTGCGTGGTAAAGTGTTGTTGCGCGTCCAGCCTTGGGTTGCGGGTCGGGGGGCGTTGGAATAAGAATAGCGGGAATGAACGAGGCGTTACGAAAGGAGTGTGAGCGTGATGTCTGAAGGCGTGGCGGAGACGGCCGGATCGTCGTCGGCGGTATCCGGGGAATCGGCGGGAGTTAGGCCCGGGGGAGCGGTCCGGATCACGGCGTCGCTTGTGCCCGAGCGTGGGTGGCATTTTCTTCATTTGTATTTTCAGATTGATCGCAACGCGGCGGCCAAGATGAGCCGGGAGGATCGCGATCGGGGCGCGGGGGAGTTGATCGCGTCGTTGGGTGCGAGTTCGGCGGATTCGTCGTCGGGGTCGGCGGGATTCCCGGAGCAGTTTCAAAGTTTTTTGGTTCCCGGACATAAGGCCGATTTTGGCGTGCTGATGGCGAGCCCGAACGTTCATTCGTTGATGGGGGTTCAGCGTCGGATTCAGTCGTGCGGGTTGGCGCCGGCGCTCAAACTGGCGTATTCGTTCTATTCGATGACAGAGATATCGGAATATGTGCCCGATGTGGAGGAATACGCGCGGATTTTGCGTGATCGCGAGCGATTGGATCCTGCGAGTGCGGCGTATGACGCGAAGGTGAAGGCGTATGAGGCTCGGCTTGAGCCGATGAATCGTCAGCGTCTTTATCCCGAGTTTCCCGATTGGCCTTGTGTGTGTTTTTATCCGATGAGCAAGACGCGTCTCGACGGCCAGAACTGGTTCATGCTTTCGCAGCGGGAGCGTGCCGAGCTGATGCACGAGCACGGGAAATCGGGGATGAAATTCGCGGGTCGAGTGACGCAGGTGATCACGGCATCGACGGGTCTTGACGACTGGGAATGGGGTGTGACTTTGTGGGGTAGGAACCCGAGTTACATCAAGGACATCGTGTATACGATGCGATTCGACGAGGCTTCAGCGAAGTATGCGTTGTTCGGTCCGTTTTATCTAGGCTATATCGCGCCCGGGGCTGAGGTTGTGAAGGGACTTTCGCTTTGATCGATCGTGTCGATGAGGCGAATCCCGCGTGCGGTTGGGATTTGAGCAGATTCTTACTGATCGGTATTGATCACCGCGGCGAATGATCGAGCTTTTTTGAAGCGAGTGACGATTTGGTCGCGGCCGGATCGTCGAGGGGAGAAGGATTGATGTGGACGTGTAAGAAGTGTGGAGCGAAGGTGGATTCGACGTTCGACGTGTGTTGGTCGTGCGGGACGAGCGTGGACGGGGTGGAGGATCCGAATTTTGTCGCGGCGGATCAGGATTCGCCGATTGCTGAGCCTTCGGTGATCCCGTCTCTTCTGGTCGCGGACACTCAGACCGGGGGCGACGACGACCAAGCTCGGCACGTTCATTTAACCGAATGTTACCGTGCGCTTGATTTGATGCAGGCTCGGTTCATCGCGGATCAACTGACGGGGACTGGGATTCCCGCGGTCGCCGACACGCACGATTTGCACGAGGAGTTGGGGACGCTCGAGGGGGGTCCGAGGGTTTACGTTCGCGCCGAGGATCTCGCCGCGGCGCGTGATTGGCTGGCGGGCTACGAACGAAAAACCGCCGAGCACATTCACGAATGAACATGCTCGGCGGAGGTGATTCTTTCAAAAAAAAGTCATGTGACGCTGAACAAAAAAGAAATTGAAGATGAACGCTCCGTTTAAGGGGCGTTCATTATATACGCTTTGTTATCCGACGCGGCGACGACGAGCCGTTTGCCGTCGGGGCTCCACGAAACTCCGTAGGCCATGGTGTTGGGGGCGACTTTTTGGCGGAGGATTTCTTTCGCCTGATCGACGTCCCAGACGAGAAGGTTGCCGCCGTAGCCGATCGACGCGAGTTTTTTGCCGTCGGGGCTGAAGGAGAGCGAGTAGACGTCGTCGGGATGCCCGTCGAGCTTCTTGATCTCTTTGCCGTCGGCGACGTTCCAGAGTCGGATTGTCTTATCAACCGAACCTGATGCGAGCATCGCGCCGTCGGGTCGAAACGCGACGCAGTAGATCGCTGCGCCGTGTCCCTGAGCTTTGCGCAGTTCTTTGCCGTCGGCGGGATTCCAGAATTTCACGAGCTTGTCGTCCCCCGCCGACGCGAGCACGTCTCCTTTGGGGGAATACGCGACGGCGTATACGACG
>JAKBCQ010000450.1 GCA_021807585.1 Planctomycetota bacterium
CGCTTTCAATCGCGCCTTGATCTCGTGCTCTCCCGCGGTCAGCGTCGCGATCGTTTCGTAGCCGCGATATTCCAGCCGCGCGACGACGGCCTCGATCATCGCGTGCGATCCGATCGCGCCGACCCGTTTCGGGTCGATCGGCGATTCAGGACCATTTAGGTTGTTACATATAAAGACATCCTCACTTCGAAACGCGAGATCGAATCGATCCGTTCCCGATCGCTCGATCCGATCGCGAAATCGCACATCGGCGGTGTTCGCATTGGAATCCGCGATCGGCGAATCGATTCCTTCGATGCGGAGTTTGATTCGATCGCCTTCCCGCGCAATCGCGCAGGGTAAGAGATTCATCGGCGGATCGCCGATAAAACTCGCGACGAAGCGGGTTTTGGGGCGAAGGTAAATGTCATCAGGCGTGCCGACTTGTTCAATAATTCCTTGGTTCATGACGACGACGCGATCGCCGACCGCGAGTGCGTCGGCCTGGTCGTGCGTGACCAAAAGCGTCGTGAGCGAGTGTTCGAGGCTGATTCGGGCGATCAGGTCGCGGGTCGCGATCCTGAGAGGACCGTCGAGATTCGACAGGGGCTCGTCGAGCAAGAGCAGACGAGGTAAGCGAACGAGCGCTCTCGCCAGCGCGACTCGCCTTCGTTCTCCCCCCGAGAGCGCCCCGGGGCTGCGATTGAGTAGGTGAATGATATCTAATTCATGCGAGTATGTCTGAATTCGTCGGCGGATTTCGACGCGTTTGAGGCCGCGGTATTTGAGCCCGATCGAAAGGTTTTGTTCGACCGAGAGGTGTGGCAAGAGCGCGGGATCTTGAAAGACGAGCGCGAGATCCCGTAAATGAGGGGGTCGATCGCCGACCGATTGGGAATCGACGACGATCTCGCCCGAATCGAGCGGTTCGAGCCCCGCGATCATTCTCAGGAGCGTCGTTTTGCCCGATCCTGAAGGCCCGACGATCGCGACGAGTTCGGCCGGGTTGATTGATAAGTTCACATCCGAGACCGCGACGATGTTTCCCGGGAAGACGCGGCGAACCGACCGAAGGTCGAGCCGCGCCGAATCGCCGCGCGACGCGGCGCCGGCCTCTTTGTCGCTCGGCGTCGAGATCGGGGCGCTTGTTTGCATGATTATTTCATCCGCGCGAAGAACGACCGGATCGCGGGGTCGACCGTCGCTTTTTTGATCGATTTCGCGGGTTCGATCGGGGCCGCGGACCGCGGCGAGGAGGGCGCCGCGTAAGCGGCTTTCGCGGCGTCGCCCGCTTCGCGTCGCACTCGAATCCAGTGATCGGTATACATCAGCCCGTGCATCGCGTCGCGCTTCGGCATATGACAGCGCACGCATCCGTTGATCGGCTTGGGCTCGATCGAGCAAGCTTTCGATTTGTCGTCTCCCCCCGCGTGACAGCTTAGGCACGTCTGTTCATATTCGAGCGTGTTCGTCGACGCGCGCGCGTGGGGATCGTGGCATGTCGAGCAGCGGAGGTTGCCGTCGCTTTTTACGTAACATTTCGATTGCATCAGCCCGACGGGTTGAAAGCGGACGATCTTGGCGTTTTCGGCGACGATTTCTTTCGAGGAGATGACGTCGGGGTGACGATGGCACTGGCCGCAAAGGAGCATCTCCTCGGCCGCGGTCGTTCTGGGTCGATCGTCGCCCTGATCGATCGAGATCTTCCCCGCGCGGGCGAGGCGAATGTGTTCGCTCCCAGGGCCGTGGCACCGTTCGCAACCGATTCCCGGAATCATCGTCGCCGAGTCGACGATCTCTTGTCCGCGCGTCGAATTGATCGTCGTATGACAACCAAAACATGATTTCACCTCGTCTCCCGGCAACACTCTTCCCGCGGGGGTTAGCCCCTCGGCCTTTTCACCCTTCTCCTGCCCCGGCGTGATTCCGAAATTCTTCCGATTCGCGTAATACGAAACGCGATGTTCGAGATCGACGGATTCGCCTAAACGACCCGTCGGCATATGTACTGATACGAACGTGACGCCGCTGTGCCCCGAGCCGAAGGCGAAATCGATCGGGAACGTATCGGACTTGCCGTTCTCGATCCGTTCGACGGTGAGTTTATCGCCTTGAACCGAGTACGCCCAAACGACCCCTTTTTGCTCGGGATCGTTAAATTTCGCCCCCGAGAGCTTAGCCACGGGGTTGTGCGCGGCGCCGATGCGGAGCGTTTTGGAATGCCCCGATCTTGAATGCAAGGCGCACTCTCCGGGATGGCATTCGCGGCACGCTCGATCGCCGACGAGCGACTCGACGAGCGCCTGATGCTCGGTTTTCGCGGCGTTCGATCGCGCGGGCGTGGGCCCGGAGGGTTCGAGCGACCGATCGCGGTCGGCTGTCACCCACCAAACGACAACCCCCGTGACGACGAGCCCCGCGGCGACGATCAGGCCAAGCTCGAAAGCGATCGATTTTGAGGTCGTTTTCGACGGATCGGGTTCGGTCACGATGATCATCCCTCGGGAAGGAATCGGCCAGTCGGTCGCCGGACGGAACGCTCTTGAAGAGAATCAGGAATCGGCGAAAATCCTTGATCCAGCATCGTTCAAACCACCTCCCGAGTCAATTATTTCGAAATCCGCTCGTATCTTGTGAACATTATCTCGTACGGTATGGAATGATCATGTCGGATCTCTCGGCGACGAAGCTTTTGATAACGTGTAATCAAATATGAATGAATCGATTTCATGAATCCGATTCCGCCGATATTGATTCGCCGAATCGTCGATGCGAATACCATCGCACGATATCGGATTGAAGTTCGTCGTATCGCTTTGAAGTAATTAATCCCTCGTTTCTCCGATCCCTAATTTTCTTGAGAAGTCTTTCCGTCATCCACGACGAAGACAACAAAAAGTATAACGGACCTTGAGGTATGAAAAAACCCGCACAAAACCAAGCGTAAGGATTCGCCTGAAAGAAATGAGCCGCGATCAAAAAAACACCGCCTAAAGAGGCGCCCGCCGCTCCGTAAACCGTGAGAGGTTTGCTCATTCCGGGCAAGACGCGTGTGAAGCGAAGGAATGAGTTATTCATGCGAGACGAATAGCCCGGCGGAGATCACGATTGAAACGGCGGCGCCGGCCGCCACGCCGAGCCATGTCCATTGGGCCGAGAATTGATAAACGGCGACTCCTCCCCATGCTCCGGCGATGAAGATCCAGGGAACGGCGTCTTGATACCGCTGAACGTCCAATGCGAATCGGCCGCCGGGCGGGATCGCGTCGGTCTCATCGTCCACCGTGTTTAAAGTCGCGTGCGACATGATACATTCACCTCGCTCGGCTTCCGATCAGTATCCTTATATCCTAAAATCCCATCTTATCCTCGTTTCAGGGGATTTCCAAGCGATCTTTTCCTCCGATTGGTGAGATGTACACGGCCGATCGGGTGAACGAACGGCCGCGAGGCGAACGATATCAAAAGAATATCTTGTAATTAATGTCGAATATCTCTAAGCGAAACAGGGCGTTTCTTTAGCGGGCCGTTCGATGCGGCGATACCGGCGATCGATCGGGTCGACTCGTTCTCGGTTGATCGGGGACGGTCGGACGACGAGCGGAATCTTCTTCCGCATTCACTTGCTCAATCTCCAGTATGATTCGATCGCCCGGTTTGATTAAATAGTTCGTTGTATCTTCACCATGGGCGATCGCTTGAACGTAAATCGGAAGCGTCTGTTCGGGGATGATCTCATTATCGGAGGGCCGGATGAGAGTCGCCTTCCAGAAACCTCGGATTTTTCTCCGCTCCTGAATGATATCAATCGATACTTTTACAAGAGCATCACGATCTTCGGGGGCGAGTTCGGGAATGGATTCAAACGCGTCTTTAAGTTTTCTGACGAACGATTGATTCAGTCCCTTGCTTTGGAAGCCTCCCGCTAAATTGATGGCGTCCATCACGCGGACGCCTTTCCTCAACGCATATTTGGCGGGTTTCACCGCGTCGCCTTCGATCGTGTACACCTCCGCGGGTTCCATTACGGTCCTCGATTCCACCGTCCTCAAGCCGTTTCTGAGCGCCCCGGGCCGCGGGATTGATGGAATTCGATCCGCGGGCGCCAAGTCCCC
>JAKBCQ010000451.1 GCA_021807585.1 Planctomycetota bacterium
TTGCCCTTCGACGGTCAATTTGATCGCCGAACCGAGCGTGACGGCGCGGCGATCGACCGGAACCAAAACGCGCAGGCTGGTGGTATCGGCGAGTTCGGCGATGAGCGCTCCTTTGAGAAGAACCTGTCCGGGGCTCGCGGGGATCGACATGATTTTACCGCTGAAGGGGGCGCGGACGGTGCACGCTTCGAGCGCCAGGCGGGCGAGATCGGCTCGTCCCCGCGCCGCGTCGACGCGCGCCTCGGCGATCGCGACCTTGCCGTTCCCCTTCTTGGCTTCGTCGAGCTCGGCCTGGCGTTCTTTAAGTTCGGCGTCGGCGATTTTGAGGCGAGCCTGCGCCTCGGCGCGATCGAGCTGGGCGATCTCTTGTCCCTCGCGCACGTTCGCTCCCAGCGGCGCGGCGAGGCTGCGCAAGAGTCCGTCGGAGGTTGCGAGCAAGTTCACACGCCGCGTCGGCTCGAGCGGAAACGGCAGCTTGTAACGCTCGGCGCTTGTCGGAAACAACTCCGCGGTGACGATTCGAGTCGATACCTGCGCCTGGCCGAAGGCCGAGATCCCCGAGGCGACGCATAACGCCGGCGCCAAAGCCCAAGCGACGTTCCCGAACTTCATCGCCGACCTCCCTCGATATTAAGTTATACGGAAAAAAGAACATGACGTTGCGTTTGGAATCGACGCGTTGGACGCGATCGAAGTCTTATCTTTAAGCTAGCTCGTCGCTTCGAGCGGGTCAATCGGCGACCGCGGGGGTGGGGGGGATCCGACATGATTCCCCAGGCGTCGCGGCTTCCGATTGGGTAAAATCGGCGACGCTTGGGGAGACCGGGTGCGGGGCGTCGGTCGAACGATCGATTGGGAACGATATTCTCGCGAGAAAGTTTTGGCATGAATATGCGCACGACGGGAACCTGGTTGCGGTTAACGGGGCCCGTGCTTCAACTTGCAGCGATCGGGATCTTGGCGGGGGTGAAAAACAAGCCCAAGGTGATTTTGGGTTACCCGACCGATTCGATCCTGTTTGGTGTGTTTTTCGTCGGGATGACGATGGTGGTCGTCGGCGTGCTGATCTCGCGTCGGCCCGCCAAACAAAGGACGCGCGATCTCGAACTATAATTGCGGTAAAGAAGCTCGATTCCTCATGGATGGATTGATTGATTATCATCAAGGAGCGTGAGCGTGTGTGGAATTGTCGGATTTACGGGTCGGCGCGCCGCCGAGCCGATTTTGTTGGCGGGTTTGAGGCGGCTGGAATATCGCGGTTATGATAGCGCCGGGGTGGCGACGATCGATTCCGAATCGAGGCTGGTGGTTCGGAAGCGAGCCGGGCGGGTCGCGGCGCTCGAGGAGCTTTTATCGCAATCGCCCGCGGCGGGGGAATGCGGGATCAGCCACACGCGGTGGGCGACGCACGGGCCCGCGAACGACTTGAACGCGCACCCTCATATCGGCGGCGCGGGGCGGGTCGCGGTGGCGCACAACGGCGTGATCGAAAACCACGCGCAACTGCGCGACGAACTGACGCGGCTCGGCTACGTCTTTCAAAGCCAAACCGATACCGAAGTGATCGCACATTTGATCGCGCAAGAACTTAAAAAAGATCTGGATTTGTTCTCAGCGGTTCGCGCGATCTTGCCTCGGCTCGAGGGAACTTACGGGCTCGCGGTCGTCGCGCCTTGCGAGCCCGGGGTATTGATCGGCGCGCGGATGGGGAGCCCGCTCGTCGTCGGTTTGGGAGACGGCGAGCATTTTCTCGCGAGCGATTCGAGCGCGATCGCTCCCCATACGCAGTCGGTCGCGTACCTTCAGGACGGCGAGGTCGTCAGGCTTACCGCGGATGAATTCAACCTTGAGCATTTGGAGCGAGGATCGATCGTACCGAGAGTCGACCGGATCGACTGGAAGCCCGACGACCGCGAGCTCGGCGGAGTTCCTCATTATATGCTCAAAGAGATTTATGAGCAACCGAACACGGTTCGAGACGCGTGTCGCGGGCGGATTCGTCGCGGCGAGGCGACGGCGCAGTTCGGCGGGCTCAACCTGACGGCGGCGAAGTTGCGTCGGGTGCGTCGGATTGTGTTCGCGGCGTGCGGTACGAGCCTTCACGCCGCGAAGATCGGCGAATATTTGATCGAGCGCTGCGCGCGGATTCCGGTCGAGGTCGAATACGCGGGGGAATTCCGATATTCGAACGCTCCGCTCGACGATCGGACGCTTGTTTTTGTGTTGAGCCAATCGGGGGAAACCGCGGATACGCTCGGAGCGCTCCGCGAGGCGAGGCGTCGCGGCCATCCGACGCTCGCGATCGTCAACACCGTGGGGAGTACGATCGCCCGCGAGGCCGACGGCGGCATTTATCTCCACGCGGGGACCGAGATCGGCGTCGCGGGGACGAAATCGTTCGCGGCGCAGGTCGTCGTCCTCTCGCTCCTGGCGATTTATCTGGGAAGGCTTAGGCATATGTCGTTCACGGCGGGTTTGGAGGCGATCGACGCGATCGAGTCGGCGCCCGAACCGCTTCAAAAAACGCTCGCGATCGAGCCCTTGGTGGTCGCCGCGGCCGAACGGATCGCGAACAGCAAAAGCGTCCTTTTCCTCGGCCGCGACGTCCACCACCCGGTGGCTCTTGAAGGGGCTCTTAAACTTAAAGAGATTAGCTATATTCATGCCGAGGGTTATCCGGCGTCCGAGATGAAGCACGGGCCGATCGCTCTGGTCGATCCTGAAACTCCGTGCGTCGTGGTGGCGCCGAGGGGTCCGCTCCACGCCAAAACGATGTCGAACATTGAGGAGTTGAAGGCGCGGCGGGGGGTGATTGTCGCGGTGGGGACCGAGGGGGATCGCGAACTCGAGCGTCGCGCCGACGTTTTCTTGCCGATTCCCGACGTACCCGAGATCATCCAGCCGTTGGTCGCGGTCGTTCCGCTTCAGTTGCTCGCGTATCATGTCGCTCTTTTATTGGGCCGCGATATCGACAAACCGCGCAATCTGGCGAAGAGCGTCACCGTCGAGTAAGATCGGCCGAGCCGGCTTTCTCTCCCCCGCGCCTCGTAAAACGCGCCGACCCGCCGCGGAGAATCTTCATGCGATTGATTCAGCATACATTTGCATTCTTTCTCTTAACGTTCATTCAATCGAACATATTGATCGCGGCCGAGCCGATTCCGCACGGTCAGGATTCGGCGCCGAATCCTCCGCGGACCGCGGCCGAGGCGATCGCGCGGATGAAGGTTCCCGAGGGGTTTCGCGTCGAGCTGGTGGCGAGCGAGCCCGATCTTGTCAATCCCGTGGCGATGGCGTTCGACGAGCGGGGGCGGATCTGGGTGACCGAGAGCGTTGAATATCCGCGACAAGCGCCGGGACCGGGGCGCGATCGGATCAAAATCCTTGAAGATACCGACGGCGACGGCAAGGCCGATCGGTTCACGATTTTCGCCGAGGGGCTTAATATTCCGTCGGGGATTGCGATCGGGAACGGCGGAGTTTGGGTGGCGAACTCTCCCGACATCCTTTTTTTGAGCGATACCGACGGCGACGGCAAGGCCGATCGGCGCGAGGTCGTCGTCACGGGGTTCGGCCGGTTCGACACCCACGAGCTTCCCAATTCGCTTTCGTGGGGCCCCGACGGCAAGCTTTACGGCTGGAACGGCGTGTTCAATCCCGCGCATATCGAATACCGAGGCAAAACGTATGATTTTACGTGCGCGCTTTTTCGCATCGATCCCAAAACCCGCGATTTCGATCTGTTTTGCGAGGGGGTGAGCAATTCCTGGGGGGTCGATTGGGACGGCGAGGGGAGCGCGTTCGCGAGCGCGTGCGTGATCGATCACCTGTGGCATCTCGCCGAGACGGGCTATTACGTGCGGCAGGCGGGGGCTTATCCGCCGTTTTGTGAGCCGATCGGCTCGATCGTAAGCCACAGACATCAAAAAGCGGCTTACTGCGGAATCCATTACTTTCAGGGGGACGCCTACCCCGAGCAATATCGTAACAAACTTTATATGGGTAACATTCATGGAGGTTGCGTGAATGTTGATTCGATTAAACGGAACGGGTCGACGTATCGCGGCGAACCGAGCGGCGATTTTCTGT
>JAKBCQ010000452.1 GCA_021807585.1 Planctomycetota bacterium
TCAAGCGGGGGCGAAATTCGATCTGGAATTCAGCGATCGACCTCGGTGTCGCGATTCGCTTGTTTTTCGAGCAGCGAGCGCAGCCGTGCGACTTCGGCTTCAAGGATGTTCGCGCGTCCCGCTTCCTCCTCGGCGCGTTTAGCTTCCTCCTCGGCGCGTTTAGCTTCCTCCTCGGCGCGTTTAGCTTCCACCTCGGCGCGTTTGGCTTCCTCTTCGGCGCGTTTGGCTTCCACCTCGGCGCGTTTGGCTTCCACCTCGGCGCGTTTGGCTTCCACCTCGGCGCGTTTGGCTTCCTCGCGGGCTCGTCGGTTCGCTTGCGATCTTTGTTTTTCGGATTGATGGAATTTTCGATTCATATCATCGATCGTCGGTTGCAATTCTCCCATAAAAGGGATTTTGAAACGATCCCGCAGATGAATCAGGCGAAGGCGATAATCCTCGGGAATCATCCGCGATTCGAGCCGGGGGCTCACGATGCTTCCGTCGGGCGCGATCCTCATCGGCCGATACGCTCCGTCGACGAGTTCAAAGCCTTGAAAACGCGGTTTAAGACATTCGTCGACGGGATCGAAGAGATAATACTCTTGCACTCCGAGCGAGGCGTAAAGGATCGGTTTTTCATGGACGTCGATCTTCCATGTGCTGTCCGAGGTGATCTCAAAAATCACGTGCGGAGCGGTTCCCTCAACCCATGTTTTGAAGGTTCTTCGTGGATCGGTTCCGTCGATTCCGAACGTCACCATGACGTCGGGCGATTTGTTGGCTTTGGGATTTCCCTTTTCGTAGTAGAGGAACATGTCCCCCGCGACGTGGATGTCCTCGCGTTTCATGAGGATGAACAGCATTTTGAGCGCCGTCATCAGTTCGAGAATCGCAAGGACGTGGAGTCCGGTTTCGCCCATCGGCAGGCCGTCCGATTCGGGATAAAAGATATCGTCGGGTTTTGGGACGCCGGGGCGAGTTTTGTCGGTAAGGATTTTGGTCATCGGTCGGCTCGCTTCCTGGGAATGGAACTCGACGCAAGAACACACGCTTGTTTGATTTTAACACGAGATGAACTTGTTCGCGACCTCGGCGATGTCACGGATATTGAAAGCCGTTTTCGACGTCGGGGATCCAAAAATTCGCGATATGTGAGATCACATATTTCCAGAATTCGTCGTCGCGATGCGTCAACATCAAGGCGATTTCCTTTCGTGCATGATCTTTGAAGCGAGAAGAATCGATCCGATCGGGCTCGGGAAGCTGATCGAGCAAATCGATCGCTCGCCTCGGGTCGATCGCCGCCAAAGCGATTAACGGATTTCGAACTTCGTACGAGGAGAGGTCGATCGTCGAGACTTCGATCGGTTCAATGAATAAACGAGCGATCGCGGGATTAAAACGAGCGAGGATCGCCGCCAGGAATGCGTCGGATTGAAAACGACGATCGCGCTCGAAAATACGTTCTCCCAGGGTACGGAACGAGATCGCCCGCCAAAAAAATTCGTCGACGAGCGTCGGATCGATTTTTTCGACGGAGGAGAGGAGCGCCGCGGCGACTTCATCGGGCTCGTCAGGGAAGATCGTGGGTTGCGGCCCGTGATCGAGTCGTCGTTCAAGCGTATCAAAAGCTTCTTGAATAAGCGAAACGGCGAGGTCGTGATTCGATCGCGCAAGATTCTCGGCCATGACCCCCAGCGTGTAGGCGCGCAGCGTCAAAGTTCCTATCAAAGACGAGATTCTCCTTGCGCGATCGAAGTCGCGCGGCGCCATCCGATACGCGACTCGCATCGAATAATGCTCGCGCCAGTTGTTATCGCTGATATCGGATAGAACTCGTTCGGCGTCGGCCGGAAATCGCGCCGCGATCTCGTGCGCGAGTTCGCCGTGGAAGCGATCATAAAGGCGATTATCTTTGATGTCTTTGATCAGATTGAGAGCCGCGGGGGGATCGACGTTCGCGAACGATTTCGCGAACGCGGCGATCGCCGTGCCGCCGTCCGCGTCGATCGGAAGCTTTCGCGCGTCGGCGAGCGAATCGCGCAGCATTTTCGTCGCCTGTGCGTCTTCACCCAGATCGAACAGTCCGTCGGCGATTCGTGCGATCGCAACGGTTCGTTCCATCGGGTCTTTTTGATTATCGGCGTGCAAGCGCGCTCGAGCCAATATTTCCAGCTTCTTGGCGCGGTCGCTCGGGGGGACTCGATCAAATATTTCTAAATAACAATATATCTTTGTACCGATCTCATGAATCGATTCGACGACCGCGAGCGCTTCGTCGACGTTCTCGTTCACATAGCCGCACGCCGCCAAATTGCGTAGGAAGTCGTTGTATCCCTCGTCTTTGAAAACGTTCTTCTCGGCGAGATCGACGACGCGTTCGGGATCGTACAAAGCGGTGATACTTAACGATTTGGTCAGTTCCGGTCGTATAACGCCTTTGATCAAATGTCCAAGATACGGATCGAGTGCTTTGCGGGCGAGTCCGTTCCGTTCCTCGGCGTCGAGCGGAGTCGGCAGGCTTTTCAGAGGTCGATCGGGCTTTTCATCGCTTCGATTTATTACAAGATCAAGAATATTTTTATCTTGCGTGACGACTGCTCCGCCGAAACGATATCCCGGTTTGCGAACGAATACGAACGCTCGGCCTCGCGGAAGGGCCTCCAAACGGTATGCGCCGTCGCGATCGGTGATGTCGGATAAGGTGATGAATGAATCTCCGCGAGAAAAGACCGTCGCTCCTGGAACGGGATCGCCTTTCGAATCGAGAACTCGACCCGCGAGAGCTTCGGGTCGAGATCTGGGACGACCGACGAGCGGAATCGTTAATTCGAGCGTCGCGCCAGGATTAAGGATTCCACGATTGTTCATTCGAAGCTCGCGGTAATCCTCGTCGGGGGTTCGATTGACGATGTACACGGACACTTCGCCCGCGACGAATGCCGGTATCTCGAATTTCCCTTCGTGATCACTTCGAATCAACGCTGCTCCCGATTTGGAGTCGTCGTTTCGATCCGTTGAGCCTCGGCTTTCGACGCGAACGAGACGCCCTTGAACGGCTTGCGGGTTGTCCGCCTTCAACCGGCCGCGGACCCGACCTACTTGCGCGAGCTTAAACGCTTTGCCTTTTGGCGGAACGTCGCCGGACTGAGTACCAAAACGGTCTGATTTCGCTTGGAGCGACGCGATCGAATTCGGGGCGGCTCGTTCGATCAATGCCTCCCCCGCGGCGTCGGTCGTCG
The DNA here is from genome assembly GCA_021807585.1 of Planctomycetota bacterium. Classification (GTDB taxonomy): domain Bacteria; phylum Planctomycetota; class Planctomycetia; order Isosphaerales; family Isosphaeraceae; genus JAKBCQ01. The sequence goes on from JAKBCQ010000452.1 coordinate 3,225, forward strand.
CCCCGAGTCGTTCGACAAGCTCGTCGGGGAGTCCTGAATTCCACGACGGCAATCCGTCGACGTGCAGAGTGATCGGAGCGATGCGTACTCCCGCGACAGGCTTGCCGAAGAAATCGTGAACGACAATTCGATCAGAATGTTTTGGGCCGAGCTTGATCGTGATCGGCTTTTCAGGAGGTTTTTTCCAGTGGAACGCGAATCCCGCGATCGAAGCGTCGTCCCGAAGAGCCCAGACCGTCGCCCATAGGTCGAAATCGATTGCGTTTCGAGGAACGACGAGATCGAAAGCGAACGATCCGTCACGGTTCGCTATAGCCTTATGCAACAACGTATCATTATGTTCAATCAAGTTGACGCCTGATACAATGATCTCGCCGTCCGCTGCAGGATTCCCCGTCGTGTCGACGACTTTCCCCTCGATCCGAATCGTTTCGCCGGGTTTGACGGTTCCGTCCGCGTGCGCCGTCAAGATCAAAATCGCTAAAATCGCATTCATGACGATCCTCCGATGAAAGAACGGGAGAAGGGGGGGACCGACCGATTGAGACGACAGTTGATTGATTTGATCGTATCGTCGCGTTCGCCGCGATTCAAGCGAACGCGAGGTTCGATCGGTCGTGCGGAGATCGACTTAAGCGTCTGGATCCGTTTGTTTTTCGAGCAGCGAGCGCAGGCGTGCGACTTCGGCTTCAAGGACTTTCGCGCGTTCGGCCGCCTCCTCGGCGCGTTCGGCCGCCTCCCGGGCTCGTTCGATCGCTCGTGATCGCTCGGCGTCGGCTTGTGTGTACTTAAATTGGAGTTCTTCCAATCTCGGCTGGAATTCGGTCGACATAGGGACGGATTCACTTCTTTCGACTGGGAAC
>JAKBCQ010000453.1 GCA_021807585.1 Planctomycetota bacterium
TTCGCGTCGTCGATCCGCGGAACGAACGCGTGAAAACCATGACGATCCATCAAGATTTCTCGAATTTCGAGCGTTGATTCATCGATCGATCGCGTCGATCCTCGGGCGAAGGGAGAACCCCCCATGTTCGCGAAGTATGCGGAAGATCTGGAACGACGGCGCCGCGGCATCGTCCTCGTACTGATCCTGGCAATGCTGGGCTTGCTCGCGCTCATCGGAGTGACCTTCGCCACATTCAGCGGGCAGGCGCAGATCAGCGCGCGCAATTTCGCGATCTCGTTCACCTGGCCGGGGTCCGAGCAGGTGATGGATTTCGCGATGGATCAACTTGTCAACGGCACCAACAACCCGCTGTCGGCGATCCGCGGCCATGAAATCGCGCGAGACATGTACGGAACCGATTATTACACGTCATACGTCACGGGGCAAACGCTGCCGCTGACGCACGGCTTCCTCACGGCGCGACCCGACACGGGGGGGCCGATGACGATCGTCGCAGCCACCGAGATCAACATCGAACCCCCCGCCTCCGCGGCGCTCCCCGTCTACGCCTATAAGTTCTCAACCAACATCCCCGCGGGAGATCCCGCGTTCTTCGGTTACGACTTCACCCGCTGGGTCATCCGCGCCGTCTATTGCAACGGCTTCTTATCCGACGGAACCCCGATCGGAGCGATCGTCCCCCCCGCGGCGCAAACGTTTGAAGTGTTAATCGATAATAACACCGGTAATGATCCAACATATCCCAATGTGCGCGTCTTCACGGTGACGAGCGCCGTGCCGCTTAATTCGCTGACGATCCTCGGCCCGACGACGCAATACATCCCCCCCTCGATCACCAACGCCTTCGGCAACAGCGTGATGGGGCTGGCGATTCCCTCGGGCGTCAACTACCTGCCGTTCACGATCGACGGCCGCCGCCTTCACGCGTTTAACGGACCCGGAATGGCGGGGCTCAATCACCTCGACCCCAACTGGCCCGATCCCAGCGGCGTTACGTCGAATCTTTATATCCACGCCGGAATGTACGGTAATTTCCGCGTCAACGGCGGAATCGTCAATTATCAAAGCCGTAATATCGTTAATGGTAATTTTGTGTACACATGGGGGAACTCGGCGATCTCGACTCCGGGAAATCCCAGCCAGGTGGGGATGGACGAGGATTACGACGCGTGCGATCTCGAGAATTGGTTCCTCGCGATCCAGTCCGCCGACGGCAGCGTGATCATCCCTTCATTCCATCGTCCCAGCATCCTCACCCCCCAGGATTGGACGAATTACCCCCCCAACAACGCGATGACGGCGCAGGAGCAATTGCAGGCCAATTTGTCGCAAGCCAAGATCCTGCGGCCGAGACAAATCGAAAACCCCCTCTTCACGTATCCCGACCCCGTCCCCAACACCAACACCGGTCAAATCAACTACGACATCGATAACGACGGCGACGGCGTGACCGATTCGGTCTGGCTCGATCTCGGCTATCCCGTGCAACGCGATTCGTCGGGTCGTTATTATAAACCCCTGTACGCGTTTTTGATCATCGGCTTAAACGGCCGGATGCCGCTCAACACCGCGGGGAACATTCAGTCGCGCGATAATATGGGCAACCCCACCTGGGATCACACGTCGCACATCGGCTACTCGGCCAACGAGATCAACCCCAAATACGGCCTCCAAAACGCGTTCGATCCGCTCGGCAACGGTATGGTCGTCCCCGTGCTGGGAAGCGCGACCAACCCCGTCAATTCGCAATCGGACAACGTTCCCTGGTTGTCGAATCCATTGCAAAACATGTTCAACAATTACACCAACGGCATGCCGATCACCGTCGCGCAAACGCAATTGCGTAATTTGCTCACGGGAACGCGTCCGCAATACAACAACAGCGTCCCCAACGCGGCGCTCAACGGCGACGCCAATTTGGTGATGGTGAACGGCAATCCGATCTATCTGCCCAACAACATCGCCGATTTGATGGATTTCCCCGGCCAGGGGGGAATCTTGCGCTCGACCCCCGGCTACAAAGGTCGATGGGGCGAACAGGGGAGCATTCCCAGCGTGTTGCCGATCCCCGAGCAAAATCCGTCGCTGCCGACGACACTCCCCGGCTTCCTCTCGTTCAACAATTACATCCGCGCCGGTCGATCCCCCGCGTCGCTCGGCTGGGGCGATGTGAACAACGGCAATTATAATCCAGGGAATTACTCGTCCACCAACGGCATGTATCAAACCGATGGAACCGACGACGATTTCGACACGTTCGACATGTATCCCAACCCGACCCCCGGCAATCCCCTTTCGGGCTTTCCCGAAATCGGCATATCTCCCGGAGGAACATTTGCGAACGTTTTGATCCCTGATTTTCATGATAACGTCGGCGGTTTGCTTTTGCCCGTCGAGCGGATCCGCCGTTTCGTCACGCCGATCGATCCCTCGGGGAACGGCAGGCTGGTGAACCGCAACCACATTCCCGCGGGTCCGCTCGGCTACGGTCGCGGCTTCGACAACCTGGGACGTGTGAGCTATTACCAATATTTCCGTCCGCCGGGAGTTCCGGGAGCGATCTACCCCAATCCTTCTCCCAATCCCGTAACGGCGCTCCCGTTCACCCAGTACATCTCCGAAACTCCCGTCATCCCCGATCTGACGAACAACCTTTATCACGGGTATGAGGGCAAGCGGCATCAGCGCGGCGGCAATCGCGCCGTGCTGGCGAATATGCCGTGGGATATCAGCAACACGACCGTCCCCACGTTCTCGGGTTATATCAACACCGATAGCCCGTTGATTCCGATCAATGGAACTCCCACGCAGCTTCCCTCGCCGTACGCGAACTCGACGCTCAACCCCGTCGCCAACGGTCTGGCGCTCGGCAGCCTCAATCGCGACGAGGCCGACGAGATGAACCTCTACGATCCGGGTCCGTATGATGAACCGTTTAGCTATAGCGATCTCGAATGGCTTTATCGCGTGCAAGAGGCCGACGGCCCGGCGCTCCGCAGTAGGCTTCCCGAGCTCGCTCCCGTGAGTTTCCAGTATTCCTCGGACGCGTACCGCAGGCGCAGGCTCTTCTCGACCGATTCGTGGGAGTTGATCAGTCCGTCGTGGGCCAACGGCAACGCCAATCCCGCGAATCCCAACGGCCAATATTTCAAGCACACGACTCCCGTCCAACCGACCGACAACGGCGGCTTGTCGTCGCGCACGTTGATCACTCAACTGTTTGATGGAATGGTCGCTCCGCCGCTCGAAACGCCGAGCCTGGCGCACCGCGACCGCAAAATCAACCTCAATTATCCGCTCCCCGTCTCGAACGACCCGCTCGAGCCCGTGCGTCAAAAGTGGATCCTCGAAGCGTATCAATTGCTCAAAAACGTGTTGCCGGCGACATCGGTCGATAGCCCGATCGAGCTGGCGCAACTGAGCCAGTTTTTGGTGAACGTGATCGACTTCCGCGATACCGATTGCACGATCACGGTCTTTAACAACCCCGATCTCATCATGATCCCCGGAACGGGGACGACTCCCTCGCAGATCGGCTTTGTGGGCCAGTTCACGGGCGCCGCCGCCAACACCCGCTCGTTGCTCCAGTACGGCATGGAATACTCGCCGATCGCGTTCAACGAGGCGATGGCCTATCAATTCCTGGCGAATCAAAGCGCCACCACGCCCGAACGACGAATTATGTTTGAACTTGTTAATACGCTTACGAGGAGCACGGGGCCGATCCCCAACAATCCGTGCGATCTCAACCTCAACGGCTGGCAGGTGATGGTCGTCTCGGAGCTGAACAACACGCTCGTGGGGACGACGAATCAACCCGTGCCGACGGGGCTCTATCCCGATTACTCGGCGCTCCCCGATCCGATGACGGGTCAGGTTTACTACAACACGCCGTATTTTCAAACGAACATCCCCGGCCATCAAGCTGGCCAGCCGCAAACGTGGCCGCTCGGAGCGCAGACGGCGGTCACCTACCCCGCGATCCCTGGGCAGAGCTATTCGCTGCCGATTCCCGTCCCCGGCCTCAACAACGCGGGACAAACCGATCCCAATTCATTTTATTTATGCTCGAGTACGCCG
>JAKBCQ010000454.1 GCA_021807585.1 Planctomycetota bacterium
CGATTCATTCGGTCGATTCCCCGCGGACGATTTCGTCTTCGAGATCTCGCGCTTCGGCTTTGAATCGCTTGTCTCAAGATTCAAAAATATAATAACGCCGACACCAAATAAAATCGCCAGGGTGACGACGGGACCGATCCATTGTTTTGACACGCGATCAATCTCCGCCGTTCTTAAAATATCAAGATATCATACGTCGAGATGAAAGCGGACGGACGGTTCGATTTACGCGGGAACCTCGGCGCGGGGTGTTTTGACGGGAGGTTTCGCTCGTCGGGTCGACGCGGAATCGGCTGAGACCCGGGTCGCGATCGCGACCGCGAGCGCCGTCAACGCCCCGAAAAGCAACAGCCCTTGAACCTCGATCCCCTGCGCCGTGGGATAAAAACCGAGAATCGGCAGGCCTTCGCCGAGCGCCGCGATCGGAGTCGTTTTGATCAAACGCGCCGCCTGCAACTCGGCGACCCCTTTCCCCGCGAAAACGACCGCCATCACGAACAGCGTGAAACTCGTGATCTTGAAAAAGAGCCGAATCGGCAGCTTGACGCTCGCCGATCGAATCGCGAAGTAAACACCCGTTAAAAGTACCAGGCCGACCGCCAATCCCGCGGCGACGCCGAATTGTCCCAGCCTCGGCGTTTGCGCGATCAAAGCCTGATACATCAGAGCCGTTTCGGCGCCCTCGCGATACACCGCCAAAAACGCGGTGAGTGCGAGCGTGAGATAACCGCCGACCGACGCGCCCCGGCTTGCGCTCCGCTTAAGGAACTCGGTCCAGCGTTTCGACTCGCTTTGCGCGATCAACCAATAACTGACATAAAACAAGACCGCGGCCGCGGCGAGCATTACGCCTCCTTCAAGACGTTCACGCGCCCACCCCTGAGCCGATGCGACGAAGCGGTTGAGCGCGAAAGCGGTGAGCCCGCTTGCGATCAGGGCCGCGAACACACCCCAGCCGATCGCTCGCGTCGCTCCCTTTTCACCCGTTTTGGATACAAGAGCGATCAGCATCGTCAACAGTAAGATCACCTCGACCCCTTCGCGGAGGATCGTGATCAAGGACGCGAGAAACGCCGATCCGAACACCCCCGCGGTCGCCGACCGCGCGTCCATCCGATCCCCCGCGGCTCGAATCTCGCCGTGCAGCTTGTCGAGTTCGCTTTCGAGCGATTCCCCCTTCAAACCCGCATGAATTTGACCTCGAAGGGTGTTGAATCGAGCCTCGAGTCGCGCGACGTCGATCGGGGCGTAAGCCGCGAGCGTGCGTTCGAGCGGTTCAAACGAATCAAAATACGCGTCGGTAAGGAGCGACGACGCCGAGTCGCCGCGTCCCGCGTTCGCCTCCCGCGCCGTGTCGTCAAACGCGCTCCGCAAAGCGCGGAGCCTCGCGGGTCGATCCGCCCGCGCCGTCGCGACCGCGGCGTCGGTTTGATCGTGATGCGCGATCGATACGTGAGCCGCATCGGTAATCCCTTTGCGGTTCAGCTCCTCGCCCGTGCGATGAAGCATCAGCATCAAATCGCTTGAACGCTTTTGGAAAATTTGATCGAATTGAGGGTCGGTGCGCGGCGTTCGGACCGCGAAGGCGACGGCGCGGAAGCTTTTTTCAAGCTCTCCGGCGCGTTCAAAGCCGAGATGATCGCGGATCGCGATCTCCATTCCGGAGCCCTCGAAGCGATCCCAGTACGCGTCTTCGGCGAGCTTGCGAGCGAGCGCCGAATCCCCCGACCTGGCCGCGACGAGACTCGCCGCGACGAGCACGCCGATCTGATCGATCACCTCGGGCCAAGGCTTGATCGCCGCGGGCTCGCCGGGCTTGACCGCGACCGCGGTCGCTTCGAGCGAGATCGTCCCCGTGTCGACCGTCGAGGCTTCGCCGACGATCAAATCGCCCAAAAGATAAGGTTTCGACGCCTCCTGCCAAACGTGCAGCCGATACCGCCCTGGAGGAACGTCCGCCAGCCGAAAAACCCCCTTGGCGTTGCAAACCGAGGCCCAAGGAGTGGGGCTCACCACCAGATACGCCCGCATGTGGTTATGGACATCACAAAGAACGCGAATCACACCCGGTTTGGTCGCGGTGTATTCAATTGTTCGACCGGGCGACATGCTTTCATTGAATGAGACTCCGGGGGCTTGCAGGTGCACGTTGTGCGTCTCGGGGTCTTCGTTGGTGAACTTGAGCTTCCGGCCGACGATCATCGCCTGCACCCTGGGGGAAAAACGGAGTCCCTTCTGGTGTTCTACAAGCGTAAGTGTAGCCGCGTCGGATGCGGGATTCATCGATCGGGACTGAACGGTCGAAGCGGGAGTTGAACCGGCCGTCGGCTTCACGCTTTGAGTCGCGGCGGCGCCAACCGGCTCGGCTTCTTTACGTTCGAGATAAACGACCGCGGGGCTGACCGAGGGGGAGCAGAGATCGGGAACTTCGACCCGCCCGCGCACGTCGCTCGCGTGCGCATCGCTCGATAACAAGGCGATTATCCCCAGAGAAATCCCGACGAACAACGATCGAACCATAACGCTACCGTCCGGGAAAAAGGATCAGGCGGGTTCAAGCCTCGCGGTGGGAAAGCAATTGAGACTCAATCTCAACACCGAAATTATAGTCGGCGGTCCTGGTCGAGGTCAAAAGGAATTTCTTCAAAAAGCGTGGAATGCGGAACCCGATGCGCCCGCCAAGTCGAGTCGAACGGTGCGGATGCTTGTTTCTTGCTCTGTCGCGATCGGGTATCATCAAATGAGGCCAACAAGCCGGTCAGGGATGACCCAGCACGCTTAAGGATGGTTTGTCGTGAATGGTCGTATCGCGAGGGTCGCGGTCGGGTTGGGATTCGTCTTCGTCGTCTCGGTTGGAGTGATCGTCGCCGAGGGGTATCGCGTCGGTCGGCCCGGTTATCGTGTCGACAACCCCACGGCCCGCATGCGTCCTCACACGCGCCACACCGATCACTCCGCGCTCGTTCAAGGTCCATTCGGCGACGGACCCTCGGTTACAAAAGCGTGCCTCAAATGCCACCCCTCGGCCGCCCAGGAGGTGATGGCCACGTCGCACTGGTCTTGGCTCGGTCAAAAAACCGCGATTCCGGAGCACGGCGTGCACGCCAGGATCGGCAAGGCGAACCTGATCAACAACTTTTGTATCGGCGTTCAACCGAACATATCTCACTGCACTTATTGTCACGCGGGCTACGGTTGGACCGACGTCTCGTTCGATTTTAAAAAACAAGAAAATGTTGATTGTCTAATTTGTCATGATACGACGGGGAGTTATCGGAAAGATCCCGATCGGGGCGGGATCGTCGCCGCGGGGGTCGATCTGGTTGCGACGGCGAAGAAAGTCGGCGTTCCCACGCGGCGCAATTGCGGCTTTTGCCACTTCGCCGGCGGCGGGGGAGACGCCGTCAAGCACGGCGATCTCGACGGCACGATGTTCTTCCCCACCGAACGTATCGATATCCATATGGGTAAACTGGACTTTAGTTGTCAGCAATGCCATCGAACGACGCATCACAATATCCCGGGACGGTCGATGTCGGTGAGCGTCGACGATACGAACCGCGTGTCGTGCGTCGACTGCCACGCTTCCGCGCCTCACAAAGACGATCGCTTGAACAATCATATCAAGACGGTCGCGTGCCAGACGTGTCACATTCCCAGGATGGCGATCGAGGCCGCGACCAAGATGTCGTGGGATTGGTCGGTCGCGGGACACGACCCCGAGCCTGGAACCGACCCCCATTTGTATTCAAAAAAACGGGGCGCGTTCACATTCGCACGCAACGTGGCGCCCGAATATTACTGGTATAACGGGTCGGCCGATCGATACCTGACGGGAGATCCAATCGACCCCTCGCAGACGACGCGGATCAATTATCCCAGGGGGAATTCGCGCGACCCCCGCGCCCGCATCTGGCCGTTCAAGGTTCATCGCGGTAAACAACCATATGATCAAAAAAATAAATATTTATTAGTTCCTCGAACCGAGGGGAAAGAGGGCTTTTGGGACGAGTTCAATTGGGACAAGGCGCTCAGGCTCGGTTCGGAGGCGACGGGGCTGCGTTACAGCGGA
>JAKBCQ010000455.1 GCA_021807585.1 Planctomycetota bacterium
GGCGATTCTCTCCCGCGATGATCCGCGTGGGATAACCCGGCGAGTTCGGAATCGTCACGAACGTCGAACGAACGTTCCCTCCAATCGTCATTTGATTGATTTCCACACCCGCTTGAATCTGCGAATTCACGATCGAATCGGCGCCGTCGGGACCGATGCTCCCCGTCGATGAACTCCCGCCGGTAATCTCGACCCCCGCGTAAATGAAGCTGTCAAAAATACCGTGAGCGACCAAAAGATTGGTGATATTTTTACCCGCTTCAATATCCGCGCCGTAAATTCCCCCCTGATTCGGAGTCGCTCCCTGTACGGTCAAATTCACCAGGTTGAGCCCCACGTTGATATCGGGCGATTTCTTGTTCGTCCCCTTGCCCTGGATCACTCCGTCAACCGTCAACCCCGTCAGGTTACCGCCGACATTGAGCTCGCTTCCGCTCGACAAGACGCTCAAATTACCGTTGATCGTAATCCCGCTCGTCACGTTCCGCCCGACACTAAAAACGCCGCCGTTCTCAAGCGTCAAGGAACCGAAGTTCATCGCTCCGGTGGCGTCTTGACCAATCGAAAAGTTCCCGCCGTTGAGCGTGAGACTCGACACCGTGAGAGGCGCCGTCAGATCGCCCTGAACATAAATCTCGCCCCCCGACGCCAAATCGATCGACCCGACGTTGAACGTCGAAGGAGAAGAACTAAAATATAAGCGCGCGTTCCCGGAGATGCTTCCGACGTTGAAGGATTTCAACCCGGAAAGCGGAGACACCATACCGTCGATTGTCGCCCCCCCCGCGTTGATCGTTCCAAGCTCGCCCGATCGCACCTGAATTCCACTGAACGAGATCGGAGCGATACCGAGCCGTGGCCGAAAACTCGTCAACGAAACGTTAAGCGTCGATTGGCTCGTCGTGCCGAAGAGCGACACGCCAAACTGTCCGCGTCCCTCGGGTCGAACAGCTTCAAAACCTCCGCCCGTCACTGAGATGTTGTACACGCTGCCGTGAACGACGACGTTGCGACTCGCCGACAATCCCGTAAAGCCCGAAAGCAGTTGACGCCCTTCAAGCGATTCGATCGCGGGATGAACCGTCAATCGACGTCGCGTCTCGGAAGAATTGGCCGATCGAAGAGCGCAGACGGTTCGACGGAAACGGTTCCCAATCATCACGATCACTCCCTCCGTGGGTTGAGGCGCGGCCCGTCGCTCAATCGACGGCGAACATCATGATTTCGAGATCGGAATCGCGAAACACTCGCGTGACCAAATGCGGCTAAGAAAAGCGGACCCGCGTTGTTTTTAAACAGCTTGGCGAAATGAAACGATTGTTCGGTTTCTCGCGTTGATCCGATCCGATGATCCTTCATTTTCAATAATGATTATCAAGCGTCGAGAGCGTTCAAGCCGTTCGGTTGCCGCACCGAAGCCTGGAAGATTGGTTCGGTCGCCGGTACGATTCGGCGTTATGAACGACGACGATCAGCAAGCCGCCGATGATTGTCCCAGGTGTCGCGAGCTCGAAGCGCGGATCGTCGAACTCGAGCGTAAACTCGCTCGATTCGAGTCTGGGAACGCTCCCGGAGATCCTTGCGACGATCCCGCCGACGACATCGCTCTTCCTCGACTCAAGCTCAAAGCGTTGCGTGTGATCAATCACGGCTGGGGAGTCGATTGGGAATTACGTCCCTCGCCCCACCGACGGTTCTGGATGGATCAACAACCGTGGTCGTATCAGTGTTTGCCGATGGTTGCGGCGAACCAATGGGGCTGGCAGATTTTATGCCCCGCCGAAGTCACGGTCGAATGGAACGGATCGACCGATCCCTCCGGGCTTTCGATTCACGTCGATCCTCGGTTTCATCCCGCGATTTCGAGCCGGTTTGGTCAAGGGATCGTCACGTTTTCACCTCCTTGGTTATTCCGAACTCCTCCGGGCTGGGATTTATATGTGAAGGGGCCGAGCAATCGTTGGAAGCCGAATTGCGTTCCGCTCGAGGGTTTGATCGAAACGTGGTGGCTCAATTACACATTCACACTGAATTGGAAGCTGATTGAACCGGGTAGGGTCGTCTTTTCGAAGGGAGAAAGCCTGGCTCAGTTGATCCCCGTTCCGCACGCGACGTTTCAGGCGGCGACGGCGTCCGAGACGCCGATCGTCGACGCCGATCCCGAAGCCGCCGCCGAACTGATGCGTTGGCTTGATGAACGACGCAGGATCGAACATAACGAGGTTCACACGCATCGCATGTATTTAAAAGCCGACGGCATCGACGATCATATCAAACGCGTGAACGTTCCCCGTGTCCATTCGTTTATGTTGATCAAGGATGGCGATCGGTCGACCGACGAATCGTCGCGCGGTGATCGCGGCGATTCGGTTTAATCGGCCGAGGCGATTCTATTCCGGGAGCGAACCGTTTTGGCGACGAAACGAAAGACAAACTCGAAGCACAAGCATGTGTGTTTTTGGGTCATACGTGCATTGTTTCTATCGTTGGGCGGAACGCGCTCGCGCTTGGCGCGGGTAAAGACCGAGGCTTCGCCGCGTTCAGGGCTAAGACGGACAATCACGCGACAAGCCAGAATGCGCCGATGTTTTCATCAGCCGTTGGGACTTTTGGAAATCGTACCTGTCTGATCGCTCGGATTCTCGGAAATCCGTTTAGGGGGTTCTCGAACCCGGCGTTCAGGTAGGGATGACGAATCGACCCGCGACAAACGCTCCGATCGCCGGCGCGGCGACGCTCGCTTATCCTGGAAGCCTATCGGCGGAAAAGTTTCGTCGATTGAAGCTGATCTGGACGGAGAATGGAGTTCATAACTATAATTTCCGAGCATGATTGAAAGGAGACGCCGGTCGTTCACCGACTTTCTCCATCGTCAGCCGTCGCTAAGTTCACGTATCGAGTTATTGACGAAACCGACGAATCAAGGGCTTTTTTTCCGGGTAGGCTTCAATATGCGCGCCGTGGTGATCGGAGGATCGGGACAGATCGGCGGATCGCTTATCGATTCGCTCCGCGAACGAGGCGCCGAAGCCGTCGGCACGTATGCGACCGTCGCTTATCCTGGTCTCGTCCACCTCGACGCCGCCGACCTCGAAAGCTCGGCGACCTGGATCCGCGCCGGCCGGCCCGACGTCGTCTTCTATCCCGCCGGATTCACCTGGGTTGACGGCTGCGAACGCGATCGCGACAAGGCGTACTTCGCCAACCACACCCAACCGCTCAATATCGCCCGCGCCGTCGCTTCTTATGGCGGTCGATTCATCAACTTTTCGACCGATTACGTCTTCGACGGTCTTGCCGGCCCTTACACCGAGCTTGATCCGCCGAACCCGCTTTCGGTCTATGGGCGAGCGAAACGTCACGCCGAGCTCGATTTGGAACGCGAACTCGGCGAACTTCAATTGACGATCCGCACCGCCTGGGTTTTCGGTCCCGAACGCCAGGGGAAGAATTTCGCGTATCAGCTCGTCCGCGCGCTTCAGGCAGGCAAGCCGATGATCGTTCCCTCGGATCAGGTTTCGAGCCCGAGTTACGGGCCCGACGTGGCGCGGGCTGCGGTCGAGCTCGCCGAGCGTCGCGTTTCGGGGCTGATTCACGTCGTCGGACCCGAAACGATCGACCGGCTGACGTTCGCTCGCGCGATCGCTTTGGGGTTCGATCTCGATCCTTCCGCGATCTCCGCCAAACCGACCGCCGAGCTCGCCCAAGGCGCCCCCAGGCCGCTCCAAGGCGGGCTCCTCACTCCTCGGCTCGATACGCTGATCCCCGCCGCGATGCGACCTCTCGATCAATCGACCGCCGATTTCGTCGCGCGTCTCGATCGACGTTCCGATTACGCCGACCCGCGAAAGCCCGCGGGCTAGCTTTGATTGGAGCGCATTTTCAAGCGTTCGGCGGTCGAGTGGCCACATGGCCGCGATCGCTTTTGTTCGATCGTCTCGTGGCGCGTCCTCCCGATCGCGCGAGTGATGTGTGGGAGGGAACTTTGCCGATTGTTCGAGCGAATTCGGCTGTTTGATGAAATAGCGGCGTCCGGATTCGAACCGGAGACCTGCGGTTTATGAGTCCGCT